>JAFVEU010000240.1 GCA_017475845.1 Lachnospiraceae bacterium
CCGGAGAATATACCTAAAAGCAGAAAAAGCATGAGATTTAGGCATACATTTCCGGGCCGGAAGCAGCATATCGGCCGGAGAATATGCCTAAAAGCGGCAAAAGCATGAGATTTAGGCATACATTTCCGGACCGGAAGCAGTATACCGGCCGGAGAATATGCCTAAAAGCGACAAAAGCATGAGATTTAGGCATACATTTCCGGACCGGAAGCAGCATACCGGTCGGAGAATATGCCTAAAAACGGCAAAAGCATGAGATTTAGGCATACATTTCCGGGCCGGAAGCAGCATACCGGCCGGAAAATATACCTAAAAGCGGCAAAAGCATGAGATTTAGGCATAGACTGCAATAAGAGGATAAAAGGGAGCATTATCAGTACAAATGGAAGTATATATGGATAATTCAGCCACCACGAGAACAGAAGATGCAGTGGTGGAGCTTATGGACAGGATCTACAGGGAGGATTACGGCAACCCATCAAGTTTACATAAAATCGGATACAGGGCGGAACAGTATGTGAATGATGCGCTGGATACCTTTTCCTCCATTCTCCAATGTAAGAGGAAGAATATAATATTTACCTCCGGAGGCACCGAGAGCAATAATACAGCCATCCTAGGAACGGAAGGCTTTAAGGAGAGCAGGGGAAAGCATATCATTACCTCGGTGATGGAGCATCCCTCTGTGCTGGAGCCGGTGAGAGCTCTTGAAAAAAAAGGATGGGAAGTGGATTTCCTGGGAGTTGACGGGGAGGGACATGTGGATCCACGGGAATTAAGGTCAAGGATCAGGAAGGATACGGTGCTGGTTTCCCTCATGCATGTAAATAACGAGATTGGTTCTATAACACCTGTTTCTGAAATGGGAAAGGTGATCCATGAGGCAAATCCGGAATGATTTTTCCATGTGGACGACGTACAGGGCTTCGGAAAGATCGGGTTGAAGATGAAGGATTCCCATATCGACTTTCTTTCTGCCAGCTCCCATAAGATACACGGTCCCAAGGGATCGGGATTCCTTTATATGTCCGACCGGGCTGTCCACATTTCACCCTATATCATGGGAGGCGGACAGCAGGGAGGAATGCGCTCCGGAACCCTTAATGTTCCGGGTATCGCAGGCTTTGCAAAAGCCGCCGAGCTTATATATAAGGATATTGAGGAGAATCATTCCCGGGCAAAGGAGATCAGGGAGTATTTTGTAACGGAAGCGGAAAAGATAGAAGAAGTCAGGGCAAACGGGAGCGCGGAAGGCTCTCCCTATATCCTGTCCCTTACCGTAAAGGGCATAAGGGCAGAGGTACTGCTCCACGCGCTGGAGGAAAAGGGAGTTTATATTTCGGCAGGTTCTGCCTGCTCAAGTCATAAAAAGAAGATTTCGGATACCCTTAAGGGCATAGGCTTAACGGATGATGAGGCCGGATCCACCGTGAGGTTTTCCTTTTCCGTACATACGGATATGAAGGAAGCGGAATACTGCATTGAGTGCCTTAACGAGGTGATACCGGGATTAAGAAGGTTCAGGAGAAGATAATGGAAAACAGATATCAGGCTTTTCTCTTAAAATACGCGGAGATAGGCGTAAAAGGGAAGAACCGCTATGTATTTGAAGAAGCGCTGGAAAAACAGGTGAGGATCCACCTGAGACGGACGGATGCGGAATTTGAAGTCCGGAGGATCAACGGACGGATCTACTGCGAAGCCTTATCCGGATATGACTATGACAGGGTCATTTCGGAATTGAAGAAGATCTTCGGGGTGGTGGGGATCTGCCCCGTTAACCATGTGCCGGATAAGAGCATTGAAGGGATAAAGGCAGCGGCGGTAAAGTTTGTGGGGGAAAACTATCCCGACAAAAACTTTACCTTCAAGGTGGATACCAGAAGGGCAAACAAGGCTTATCCCAAAACCTCCATGGAAGTGGATGCGGATGTGGGAGAAGCCCTTCTTGACGCATATCCGGAGATGAAGGTTGATGTACATAAGCCTGAGGTCCTTATACATATTGAGCTCAGGGAACAGATCTTTCTGTATTCAAAGATAATAAAGGGGGCCGGAGGCCTGCCTCTTGGAACTAACGGAAGAGCTCTCCTTCTCCTGTCCGGCGGCTTCGATTCCCCGGTGGCAGGGTATATGGTATCGCGCAGGGGAGTGTATCTGGACGCGGTGTACTTTAACGCTCCGCCCTATACTTCCGACAGGGCAAAGCAGAAGGTGATAGATCTGGCAAGGGTCCTGTCCTCATACACCGGTTCCATAAGGCTTCATATAATAAACTTTACGGAAATACAGATGGCGATATATGAAAGATGCCCCCATGACGAGCTGACCATCATCATGAGGCGCTATATGATGAGGATAGCGGAGGCCATCGCTAATGACAGCAAGGAGTGTCTCGGGCTTGTAACCGGTGAGTCCATAGGACAGGTGGCAAGTCAGACCTTAAGAAGTCTCTTTACCACGGATGAAGCCGTATCCATCCCGGTATACAGGCCCCTTATCGGCTTTGATAAGCAGGACATAATCGATAAGGCCGAGGAGATAGGGACAGCAGATATCTCTGTACTGCCCTTTGAGGACTGCTGTACCATCTTTGTGGCAAAGCATCCCGTGACCAAACCCCGCTTAAATGTGATAAAGGATTCGGAAGAAAAGCTTTCGGACATAAGCGGTGAACTTATAAACAGGGCTCTGGCTTCGGACGAAGCCATGGATATCTGGTGAAATGTTTATATTCGGCTTACAAAAACTTACCCTTCTGGATTACCCGGGGGAGACGGCGGCAACCGTCTTCTTAAAGGGCTGCGATCTAAAGTGCCCATACTGTCATAACAGTCCGCTGCTTTCCGGTGATGCGGACCCCCTTATGACGGATGAAGAGCTGTTCTCGTTTCTCGATCAGAGAAAGGGATTGCTGGATGCCGTGGTGATCTCCGGCGGGGAACCCTGCCTGAACAGAGGGACTGAGGAACTGATAAAGGGTATAAAGGACAGAGGGTTCAGGGTGAAGCTGGACACCAACGGCAATCACCCCGGAGAGCTGAAAGCTCTGATAGATCAGGGACTTTTGGATTATGTGGCCATGGATATAAAGAATTCTCTGCCGAAATACGGGCTCACCACCGGGATCCCGGAGCTTGACACTTCAGGCATAAGGGAAAGCGTATCCCTGTTACTCCGGGGTAAATGCAGCTATGAGTTCAGGACCACTGTGGTAAGGGGCCTTCATGAGCTTAAGGATTTTACCCTTATAGGAAAATGGATAGAGGGGGCAGAGCGGTATTTCCTCCAGCAGTTTGTACAGAGAGACAGCGTTCCGGATAAGGAGCTTGAGGCTCCGGACAGGGAGGAAATGGATTCCTACTTAAAGGAAGTGAGGAAGTATGTTCCCAATGCGGAATTAAGGGGCGTTTCCTAGGAAACTGTTTTCCGGCCAAACCGCTACATTTTGTTGTATACAAAGAATATCACTACAATATATTGACATTTTCAATAAGGCATTTTATTATATATGGGTGCGGAAAAATCCCGGTATTTCCGCACCATTATTACTGTTCAGGAGAATTTTCCGTATTTCGGAAGCAGCATATAAGAGATCGGGCCGGGACAATATTCAGGAGAGAGGACTATATCATGTATCAGGTAGTTAAGAGGGACGGAGCGGTTGCGGATTTTGACATTTCCAAGATCTCGGCAGCCATTACAAAGGCATTTACGACACTTGAAAAGGAGTATCACACCAGTGTCATCGACCTTATCGCCATCAGGGTAGCATCCGATTTCGAGAGTAAGGTGGAAGACGGAAGGATCACGGTGGAGCAGATCCAGGACAGTGTGGAAAAGGTTCTGTCCGAAGCCGGATATTCCGATGTGGCAAAGGCGTATATCCTTTACCGTAAACAGCGCGAAAAGGTGCGTAACGTCAATTCCGCCCTGCTTAATTACAAGGATATCGTTGATGATTATTTAAAGATAAACGACTGGAGAGTAAAGGAGAATTCCACCGTCACCTATTCCGTAGGCGGCCTTATCCTTTCCAATTCCGGAGCCATCACTGCCAATTATTGGCTTTCTGAGGTATATGATGAGGAAATCGCCAATGCCCACAGAAGTGCGGCGATCCACATCCACGATCTTTCCATGCTTACGGGCTACTGTGCAGGCTGGAGCTTAAAGCAGCTTATACAGGTGGGACTTGGAGGAGTTCCCGGAAAGATAACCTCTTCTCCCGCAGGCCATCTTTCTACCCTTTGCAATCAGATGGTGAATTTCCTCGGAATAATGCAGAATGAGTGGGCTGGAGCCCAGGCATTTTCTTCCTTTGATACCTATCTTGCGCCCTTCGTGAGGGTGGACAATCTTTCACAGAAGGATGTAAAGCAGTGCATACAGTCCTTCGTATATGGAGTCAATACCCCCAGCCGCTGGGGAACTCAGGCTCCCTTTACAAATATCACCCTGGACTGGACTGTGCCTGAAGACCTGAAGAACTTAAACGCCATAGTCGGCGGCAAGGAACTGGATTTCACCTACGGCGAATGCCAGCATGAGATGGATATGGTAAATAAAGCCTTCATCGAAGTCATGATCGAAGGGGATGCCAACGGCAGGGGTTTCCAGTATCCTATTCCCACCTATTCCATCACCAGGGACTTTGACTGGAGCGATTCCGAGAACAACAGGCTGCTTTTCGAAATGACCGCGAAATACGGCACTCCCTATTTCTCGAATTACATCAATTCAGATATGGAGCCCAGCGATGTCCGTTCCATGTGCTGCAGGCTGCGTCTGGACTTAAGGGAGCTCAGGAAGAAATCGGGAGGCTTCTTCGGATCCGGAGAATCAACAGGCTCCATCGGAGTTGTTACCATCAATATGCCCAGGATCGCATATCTGGCTGAAGATAAAGAGGATTTCTACAAAAGGCTCGACCACCTTATGGATATCAGTGCCAGGAGTCTGCGCACCAAGAGACAGGTTATCGAGAAGCTCATGGAGCAGGGGCTTTATCCCTACACCAAGAGGTATCTCGGCACCTTCTCAAACCACTTCTCCACCATCGGCCTTATCGGCATGAATGAGGTGGGACTCAATGCGAAGTGGCTCAGGGCCGATATGACCGACAAGAGGGTGCAGGAATTTACAAAGGAAGTCTTAAACCACATGAGGAACAGACTTTCCGATTATCAGGAGCAGTATGGGGATCTCTACAATCTGGAGGCTACCCCCGCAGAATCCACCACCTACAGATTTGCAAAGCATGATAAGGAAAAATATCCCGACATCATCACCGCAAATATGGAAGGAACACCTTACTATACCAATTCATCCCATCTGCCGGTGGGCTATACGGAGGATATCTTCTCCGCGCTGGATATACAGGATGAGCTTCAGACCCTCTATACTTCGGGAACCGTTTTCCATGCCTTCCTTGGCGAAAAGCTTCCCGACTGGAGAGCAGCGGCTACCCTGGTACGAAAGATCGCCGAGAATTACAAGCTTCCGTATTACACCATGTCACCCACCTATTCGGTATGCAGGGAGCACGGATATCTGAGCGGAGAACAGACCCTCTGCCCTTACTGCGGAGAGAAGACTGAGATCTACAGCCGTATCACCGGATATTACAGGCCGGTTGCAAACTGGAATGACGGAAAGGCCCAGGAATACAGGGACAGGAAGGTCTATGACATTTCTTCCTCCGTTCTTAAGAAAAAGGCTCCCGTATATGTGGATTTCAAGGAGAGTGCGGTGAAGAGATCCAATAAGAGCGCCGGTGAAAATGCGGAAAACGTTGCCATGCTCTTTAAGACTACAACCTGCCCCAACTGTGCCATCGCAGGAGATATGCTCAAGGATGCGGGGATAGAATACAAGACAGTGGATGCCAATGAGAATCCCGCCCTTGTGGAGGAATACGGCATCATGCAGGCTCCCACCCTTGTGATCTTTGACGGGAACGGCTGCAACAAGCTGAACGGTGTTTCAAATATCAAGGAATGGCTTAAAAAAGTACAGTAATACGGAAGGTTAATACGAGGAATGAGACAGTCCCGGATCGGATCAAATGATCTGATCCGGGTATTTTTACAGGAGAAGCAATGGCAAAGATCACAATGGAACATGGCAGCGGGGGAGCTGCCACGGCGGAGCTGATAGAAGGACTGTTCAAGGACAGGTTCGGTAATGAATATCTGGATAAAATGGAAGATTCTTCCGTGGTGCCCGGATATGACAGGCTCTCGGTCACTACGGATTCCTTTGTGGTCAGGCCTCTTTTTTATGACGGCGGAGATATCGGAAGGCTTTCGGTATGCGGTACCGTGAACGATCTCCTTATGAGCGGCGGAGTACCCAGATATCTTACTGCGGGCTTTGTACTGGAAGAGGGGCTGGATACAGGGCTCCTTGAAAAGGTAGTGGATTCAATGGCGGAGACTGCAAAGGAAGCAGGGGTCTGTGTAGTCGCAGGAGATACCAAGGTGGTGGAATCCTCAGGAGGAGAGGGGGGACTCATCATCAATACCGCAGGCGTGGGCTTTGTGGATGATGGAATTTCGGTAGGTGCCCGTTTCATACAGCCCGGTGACGCGGTGATCCTGTCCGGGAATCTGGGAGACCATCATGCCGCCATAATGAAGTACAGGCTGAATATCAAAAACGATCTGATAAAGAGTGACAATGCTCCACTAAACCGTATGGTGAGAGGGCTTGTGGAAGGCGGGATAAGGGTACATGCCCTGAGGGATGTGACAAGGGGAGGACTGGGAACCGTATTGAATGAGTTTGCGAAGGATTCCGGATCAGACATTGTCCTTGAAGAAAACTCCATTCCCGTAAGCCCGGTAGTGAGGGATTTCAGCGCACTTCTGGGACTTGACATCATGTATATGGGAAATGAGGGAAAGATGGTATGTGCTGTTGCCCCCGAAGACAGGGACAGAGCCCTTCAGATAATAAGGGATTCCGAATACGGTGAGAACGCGGCGCTTATCGGAGAGGTAAGGGAAACCATGGAGAAACCATTGCTGATAATGAAGACTGCCATAGGGGGAAAGAGAGCGGTGCCTCCTCTTTTCGGGGAAGGGCTTCCCAGGATATGCTGATACCTTCCGTATTTTACTGAAGATATGCCGCATAGAGCGGCCGGGGGACGGCACGGCGGCAATAAAAAGCTCCTTGCCGTTCGCTGCAACAGTCCCGGAGAGTTAAGGGAAAGGAATGGAAAATGTGGGTCGCTGACAACTGGAAGGATTACGAGGTTTTAGATGCTTCCTCCGGAGAGAAACTGGAGCGCTGGGGAAAGTATATCCTCATAAGGCCGGATCCCCAGGTGATATGGGATACGGAAAAAAACGATCCGGGATGGAAAAAGAGAAATGCCCATTATCACAGGAGCAGCAAGGGCGGGGGCAGCTGGGAATTCTTTGATCTTCCGGAGGAGTGGAAGATCGGATATGAGCTGAGGGCGTCGGGAAAGGTCTTAAGCTTTAATTTAAAACCCTTTTCCTTTAAGCATACCGGCCTTTTCCCGGAGCAGGCGCTGAACTGGGAATGGATGACGGAAAAGATCCGGAATGCTCTGAAGAGCGATCCGGAAAGGGAGATAAAGGTATTAAATCTCTTTGCATATACCGGCGGTGCCACTGCCGCCTGCGCGGGAGCCGGGGCAAAGGTCACTCATGTGGATGCCTCAAAGGGCATGGTAAACTGGGCAAAGGAGAACTGCCGGCTCTCAAGGATCCCGGAGGAAAGGCTTCGCTTCTTTGTGGACGACTGTCTTAAGCTGGTGGAGCGTGAGATCCGCCGGGGAAACAGCTATGACGGGATAGTTATGGATCCTCCTTCCTACGGACGGGGGCCCAAGGGTGAGATCTGGAAGATGGAAGAAAACGTATTCCATCTGATAAAGGAAAGCGCAGAGCTTTTGAGCTCTGATCCGTTGTTCTTCCTTATCAACTCCTATACCACGGGACTGCAGCCCGGGGTACTCAAGTACATGACGGAGATCCTCGTGGGAAAGAGGTTTAAGGGAAAGACGGAAGCTGATGAGATAGGGCTTCCCGTAAGGAATCATGGTCTTGTACTGCCTTGCGGGGCTTCCTGCCGGTGGAGCAGGGATCGGGGAACCGGGGGGATAAGCTCATATCCCCGTAAAATTACGGGCAAATAATGCATATATGGGGAAGATATGGTATAATACAGTCTGTTTATTATTAATTCTATTCAATAGGAGGGATTGGTATGAATCAGGTGTTGCAGTCGTATATTGATATTGTTCCTGTTATCAAGGATGCTTTGGGAATGGATATCATGATGAGCGTTACGGACGGGTATAAATTCCTGGCCTATTGGAGAGGGGATAAGATGGTGGCTGATATCCATGTCGGCGATCCCTTAAGCCAGGATGATCCCATGTGGATAAGCTTTACCACCGGGAAAAAGCTTCAGCAGAACTGTCCCGCTGACGTATACGGCTTCGAGTTCAAGGCTGTTACCATTGCCATTAAGGACGGATCAGAGATAGTGGGAACTATGGGCATAGCCATAAGCCTTGAGAACGAGACCTTCACAAGGGAAGCGTCCGAGAGGCTCCTGGATTCCGTTGCAGCCGTTCATAAAGAGATCGATAACGCAAATGACTGCAATACTAAGATAATGGAGAGCACCTCCGTCATCAACGATTCCGCGAACCGTATACTTACCAACGTTACCGAGGTTGAGACCTTTGCGAAGGAGATCCAGAAGATCTCGAACAATACAAACATGCTCTCCCTCAACGCTTCCATAGAAGCCGCCCGTTCCGGAGAGATGGGAAGAGGCTTCGCGGTTGTTGCACAGGAAATGAATAAGCTCGCGAACAACATAAAGGTTTCATCCAGCAAGATCCTGGATATCATAGATTCCTTCGTTAAGGATATCGAAGAGATGCAGAACAGCCTTAAGCTTCAGCAGGAATCTCAGGAGAAGCAGCTTGAGCAGACCGACAAGCTGAAGGAAGAGGTTGAATCCATCGGAAACACCGCAAGAGAAGTTATCGACCGGATAAACGGCTGAGCATCTCCGCAGCATTCCCCCGTCCGACACCACCGTGCTGTATGGTTTTCTATTAAACTTTACAGTATGTATGCCACGCCGCCGTGAAGCGGCATTGGAATGGCGTGGATCTCAATAACGGATGGGGGATTTTTGTCGCAAAACCCCTCTTGACACGGAAAAAACTGTATTGTAAAATATTTGACGCTGTGACCAACAGCCCCGGTTCACGGCAGTTACAGTTTATTTCGCATCATATCGGAGGATTCGCAATGGATACATATATGGCAAGTGCCTCTACCATAGAAAGAAAGTGGTATGTGGTAGATGCTGAGGGACAGACCCTCGGACGTCTTGCTTCCAGAGTAGCAGCAGTGCTTCGCGGAAAGACAAAGCCCGAGTTCACTCCCTTCCTTGATACAGGCGACTATGTGATAGTTGTAAATGCATCAAAGATCAATGTTACAGGCAGAAAGATGGATCAGAAGATCTACAAGAGGCATTCTGATTATGTCGGAGGCCTTAAGACACAGACTCTGAGACAGAAGCTTGCAAAGAGGCCTGAAGAAGTTTTTGAACACGCTGTCAAGGGAATGCTTCCCAAGGGACCTTTAGGGCGCCAGATGTATAAGAAGCTTCATGTATACGCTGGTCCTGAGCATGATCATGCAGCTCAGAAGCCCGAGGAACTGAAATTCTAAAAGATGATGGAGGCACCGCCGATGAAAGGCGCCTGCGGCGTACGGCGGCGCGTAGGTCATTGATCGAAGATCGATGACAAGTAAGGAGGAAAGCAATGGCTAAGACAGTAAACCAGTATTACGGCACAGGGAGAAGAAAGAGCTCTGTTGCCAGGGTTTATCTCGTACCCGGAAAGGGAGAGATAACCATCAATAAAAAGAGCATAGATGAGTATTTCGGACTGGAGACCCTTAAGGTTATCGTCCGTCAGCCTCTGGTAGCTACCGATACGGTTGATAAGTTTGATGTTAAGGTAAATGTCAACGGCGGCGGTTACACCGGACAGGCAGGAGCCATCCGTCACGGTATCTCAAGGGCACTTTTAGAGGTTGATAACGAGTACAGGGCCACTCTTAAGAAAGAGGGCTACCTCACAAGAGATCCCAGAATGAAGGAGAGAAAGAAGTACGGCTTGAAGGCAGCAAGAAGAGCACCTCAGTTCAGCAAGCGTTAATCATTGCTTACAAACCCCGAAAACTCATGGTTTCCGGGGTTTTTCTTTTTGAAAAAATCTGTTTGGTTTTGCGTTAAACCCATACCGTTCACTGTCTGGATCGATCCGGATGCACTTCGTGCAAAGGAGGATTCAGATGTCTAAATAATCAGAAACGATCACATTTTATTCCAATCGAAAAGCTTATTCCGTTCAGAGATCATCCGTTTCAGACAGCGATATAGGAATGTTTGAAAACTCCGTAGATGATATTCTCCGACGTTTGAAGCGGATATTTAAGGATGAGCAGTATTTGAAAAGAGTATCTGAATCACGCCAGAGATGGACGGATAACGAAATACACGAGATAGTAAATGGGATAGTCGAGTATATACAAAATCTGGCATAAATTAAATATGGTTTGTTGATATGCCCGCGGATACTAGCTTGTTGGATGTCCTCGGGCTTTATTTATATATGGATTTGCCATTCACTGCAAAAAAACGACCATTCACTACATAGCGGGAAACAATCGATACACATTAGTCGATACTATTAATATAGTATGCCCTTCGGGAGGGAGCAAGACATCCGGTGGATGTCTGCTCTGCGCCGACCGGAATGAAATGGAGACAACCATGAGAATAGCAATTTGTGATGATGAAAAGAGAATATGTGCCATCCTTGCCGAGAAAGTGGGGAAAATCTGCCGCGGTGCAGAGATCATGACATATGCATCCGGGAAGGAATTACTTGGTACGGATATATTGCCGGATATTTTGCTGCTTGATATCAAAATGCCGGGAATGAGCGGTATGGATGTGGCGAGGACATTACGGGACAGGGATTGGAGAAAGATCCTGATCTTTATTACGGGTGAGGAAGATCAGGTGTTCAATTCCTTTGATCTTCAGGCCTTCCACTTTCTTGTGAAGCCTGTGGCTGACGAAAAGCTTAAGGAAGTGCTTGAAAATGCAGTGAAGGGCTTGGAGAGATCCGGGGCAGAGTCCGGTAAGCATGATAAATATATTGACATCCAGTCCGGCACATCGCATATCATTATGACAGGAGCGCTGTTATCGGCGGATACATCAAGGCAGTTTTCTCAAGTGCAATCTGCGGTTAAGGGCCGTATTGATGGTCAGGCCGGTGTTCTTGATGCGGAAATAAAGCTGGATTCCACGCGCGGCGGAGGTGTAACGAAGAAGAAAGAAGAGCTTGAAGAAACACAAAAGAAAGCGGCAGAACTTGCTGAAACAACTATAAACACGCTGACTACGGCGAACGAAGACCTGAAGAAAGCAACTAAGGAAGATCTGGAGGCTCAGAGAGCAGAGAAGGCTGCTGAAAAGAAGAAAGCAGAGAAAGCTGCCGAGAAGAAGAAAGCCGAAAAAGAGGCTGCAGAAGAGAGAATCGAAAAGGCTAAAGTGTCTACTTCTGAGAGCGGTGAAGTATCTGATGAGACTGCGTCAGTATCTACAGAAGGTACAGTCCTTGACGGTGCATCGATTGATATTGTATCTTCCGGCATTACCGTGAGTACTGGAGCTGTATCAGAACCGGAAGGGAAAAATGTGGATGTAAAGGTGTGATTCGATATACGCAGGGATGCGGAATGCTGATAAGGAGGTCGATCCCATGAGCAGGATTAGCGGATTTACAGCATTTGATGCAGGTTTCCAGAAGTATCATTATGAAAAGGTAACGCCTGAGAATAAGCGGGCGGATAAAAGCCTGTTGAAAAATATGGCGCGGCTCAAAAAACAGCTTCAAAACAGCCGTATCTTAGCCGGGGTACAAAGGAACTTTTGAGTGAGATGCAGAAGAAATATGGTGATATGGATTTCTTTGTTGCCGGATATTCATCCGGAGAAGAGGTTCAGAGGTATCTTTCCGGAGAAAGCAAGGATTAAAGTGCCCTGATCGAGCCGGAGCTTTTGGAAAAGATGGCGGCAGATGAAAGCGTTTCCTTCTTTGCAGAGCTTGAAAAGAGCAGCGCTGACCAGAAGAAACGGACTCTGCAGGAGATTGACCATGTTAAGAATCTGCTTGATACTTTGCCGGATGGAGAATATACGAAAAGGCGGGTGCTGATTCCGTCGGGAGGTGCCCGCCAAATGAAGGATTTAGCGAAAGGCGGGTGCTGATTTTCTGGGGAGGTGCCTGCCAAATGAAGAATTTAGCGAAAAGGTGGGTGCTGATTCTCTGGGGAGGTGCCCGCCAAACGAAGGATTTAGCGAAAGGCGGGTGTTGATTCCCTGGGGAGGTGC
>JAFVEU010000002.1 GCA_017475845.1 Lachnospiraceae bacterium
AGTCCCGAAAGCGGGGCTCCGCAGTATTTTTCTACACCCCTTTATCAGACGGTAAAGAAGCTCAGATCCTCGTCCAGGCTCTGCGCCAGGCCCATAAGGTCTGATGCAGAATGGCTTATGATCTCAAAGGTAGCATTAAGCTCCTCCATGGAAGCGTTGGTCTCCTCGGTGGAAGCCGCGTTTTCCTCGGATATGGCGGAAAGATCCGAAATGATCGATACAAGACTATTCGTGGAATCATTAAGCGTATCCACACGGTTAGAGATATTCGCCGAGCTGTCCGTAACGCTCAGCACGTTCTCCTGCATGCTGGCCATATCGCCTTTAGTGGATTCGATCTTCTGAGTCTGCTCTTCAATGGCCTCATTGAGCTGTTCCACCGTGACTACTGTCTTTTCGGATTCATCGATCAGCTCCTTAATGATGGCATTGATCCTGACCGTAGCCTCCTGGGTCTGGGATGCGAGGGAGCCGATCTCATCGGCAACGACGGCGAATCCGCGTCCTGCCTCCCCGGCTCTCGCCGCCTCTATGGAAGCGTTCAGGGCAAGAAGGTTGGTCTGTGACGAAATATTCGTAATAAGGTTAGAAGCCTCGGAAATATTCCTTGCCGCCTCATTCGTGGAACGTATCTGCGCGTCGATGCTCTTCATGCTTTCGACCGTGCTTACGTTCTGAGCCATCAGCTGATCAAGGGCCTCCATCGCACGGGTGCTGGCTTCCTGCATGCTGTTGGCATATTCGCCAAGCTCGTCAACGTTCGTCGTGATACCGTCGATATCGTTTCCGATATCGGCAGTGTTGTTTGCCGAGGTCTGTACGCTGTCAGCCTGTCCGACCGCGCCCTTGCTGATATCATCGATAGCCGAGGTGACCTGTCCGGAAGCTTCCGAAGCCTGCCCTGCCGATTCCGACAGCTCCTGCCCTGCCCGGGATACATCCCCGGAAAGCTTTTTGGCAGAGCTTATTACGCTGGTAAGCTCATCAACAAGAGTCTTTGAGCTCTCCGCTATGGTTCCAAGCTCATCGGTCCTTGAAAGAGCCTCCTCCGAAAACTGTACTCTCAGATCTCCCGACGCCATCTGTACCAGCGACTCAACGATATTCTTCATTGCGGATGCGCTGCTTCTGTAAAGCACGATACCTATTCCGATAACAATGCAGACACAGACAAGAGCCAGCACCACCATGGTTATGATGATCTTACGGATGGCAGCCTCCACATCAGCGGTCTTTCTGAAGGCGCATGTCATGCCTCCGATGGAGCCGTCATCGGCAAGCACCGGTGCGTAAACCCCGGAATATACCTGACCGGCTACCACGTAATTAGGACGGTAATAGGTCTGTCCGCCCTTCACGACCGTATTGTAGATATCACTCGGCGCCGTCGTGTCCGCATTCTTACGCCCTACCGGCGAACCCTCCACTGTCGTTATAGCACGGATATTATCATAAAAGATCGCATAATCAAGACCGGTTCTTTGCTTTAAGGAGCCGGTAAACTGGCCTCTGAACGCCGTTTCGCCCTTCCAGAGGACATCATCCTCGTCCAGATTCCACTCTCCTTCATACATTCGCTCGATCTCATCAGCCATCTGGATCGCGGCCGTCTTCAGGGTCTCCTCCACCAGCTGCTCATAGGTGCTGGATAACTCCTTGGACGCAAATATCGTCAATAGCAGCGCTATGGCGGTACAGGCAGCAACCGATATGGTGATAATATTCAGCACCAGCTTTTTGTTCCTTGTCTTTTTCTGCTTCATACCTTCCTCCTTATTGTGTTTTTTATGTGCCTAAAAAGAAATAAGTATACATATTGTATCATATTTTTTTAATGCAGTCTTCTAAATTCAGTCTGTACCGCCCCGCTTCAGCGGACGGAATCGATGACCGACAGCTCTTCGTCACTGAAATCAAGTTTATCAAGGGCTTTCACGTTGTCCAGGATCTGTGAGGGTCTGGAAGCACCGATCAGCACACTGGTGACAACACCGTCGTGCAATATCCAGGACAGCGCCATTTCAGCGAGACTCTGGCCTCTTGAAGCAGCCAGGTCGTTTAAGGTCCTTATAGCCTTAAGCCTCTCCTCAGTAACAGAGCTCTCCTTCAGGAAACGCCCGTCCCTTCTTATCCTGCTGTCCTCCGGAATGCCGTTTAAGTATCTGTCCGTAAGGAGTCCCTGTGCCAGGGGACTGAAGGCGATTATCCCCTTATCAAGCTCTGCCGCCTTTTCCTTAAGACCGTTCTTTTCAATGGTCCGGTCAAAGATGGAATAGCGGTTCTGGTTTATGATAAAGGGACAGCCCAGCCGGTCAAGTATCCGTGAAGCCTTTTCCATGGTGGGGCCGTCATAGTTCGAAAGCCCGGCATACAGCGCTTTCCCGCTCTTTACTATCTGATCGAGGGCACCCATGGTCTCCTCAAGGGGTGTTTCCGGATCCATCCTGTGGTGGTAAAAGATATCCACGTAATCAAGCCCCATTCTCTTTAAGGACTGATCCAGGCTGGCGATTAGATATTTCCTGCTGCCCCAGTTCCCGTAGGGGCCTGGCCACATGTCATATCCTGCCTTGGTGGTTATAATGAGCTCATCCCTGTAGGTTCCCAGCTCCTCCTTAAGGATCTTTCCGAAATTCCGTTCCGCATCACCGTATTCCGGGCCGTAATTGTTGGCCAGGTCAAAGTGGGTGATCCCCGCGTCGAAGGCGGTGAAAAGAAGGGCCTTCATATTCTCGGGGTCCTCCCTGCAGCCGAAATTATGCCAGAGTCCCAGGGAAATGCCGGGAAGCTTAAGGCCGCTCCTGCCGCAGTGGAAGTATTTCATTTTTTCATATCTTGACTTATCAGCGTTATACATTTTCAATCTCCTTTAACCATATTGCAGCCACAGCATCGCTTGGCATCCTTAGATCACCTCTGGGAGAAACAGCCACGGTACCCACCTTCGGCCCGTCGGGCAGGCAGGAACGCTTGAACTGCTGGGAGAAGAACCTTCTGTAAAAGGTCTTCATCCATTTAAGAACAGTCTCCTCATCATAGACCCCCTTAAAGCTTAAGTTGGCAAGCCTCAGGATCTTTTTCGGCGGGAAGCCGTAACGGAGCATATAGTAGAGGAAATAGTCGTGGAGCTCGTAAGGTCCCACCAGATCCTCCGTCTCCTGGGAGATCTTCCCGTCCTTTGGCGGAAGGAGTTCCGGGCTCACGGGAGTATCAAGAATGTCAAGAAGAATGCTCTTAAGCTTCTTATCATCGGACTTATCCGCATAGAAACGCACAAGATGCCGTACCAGAGTCTTTGGGACCCCGGCGTTTACCGCATACATTGACATGTGGTCCCCGTTATAGGTGGCCCAGCCCAAAGCCAGCTCCGAAAGGTCTCCCGTGCCGATCACAAGACCGCCGGTCATATTGGCCACATCCATAAGGATCTGGGTCCTCTCCCTGGCCTGGGCGTTCTCGTATGTCACATCATGGTTGTCCTTATCCTGCCCTATGTCCTCAAAGTGCTTCAAAATGCTGTCCTTAATGTCTATCTCCCTGAAATCGCAGTCAAGGGACTTGATCAAGGTCACGGCATTGTTGTAGGTCCTGTCGGTGGTGCCGAAGCAGGGCATGGTGATACACTTTATGCCCTTCCGGTCAAGTCCCAGATCGTCAAAGGCTCTCACCGTGACCAGCAGGGCCAAGGTGGAATCCAGACCACCGGAAATACCGATGACCGCGGTCTTTGCATTGATATGAGAAAGCCTTTTCCTTAAGCCCCTGGACTGTATCATGAACACTTCGTCACAGTGCCTGTCCCTCTTATCTCCCTCCGAGGGTACAAAGGGAAATCTCTCGGGAACAGAGCTCAATCCGGTCACGGTCACATCAAAGGAAACCGGGATAATTAGATGATCCTCCGTATGGGAGCCCTCAAAGGTATTCATCCTCTTTCTTTCAGCCCGTATGCGCTGTACATCTATCTCCCCGTAGAGTATCCCGTTCTTAAAAAGGGCAGCTTCACTCACTATCCTTCCGTTCTCGGCTATCATGTTGTCGCCGCCGAAGACCAGATCCTGAGTGGACTCTCCTTCTCCCGCGGAAGCGTATACATAGCCTGAAACCAGCCTGGCGGAAAGAGCGGAGATCATAAGCCTCCTGAATTCCTCCTTGGCAACCAGCTCGTCACTGGCGGAAAGATTCACGATAAGCTCGGCCCCGCTTAAGGCATGGCTTACGGAAGGGGGACAGGGAACCCAGCAGTCCTCGCAGATCTCGGCCCCTATGGTGAGCCCGGCAGGTTCCGTGGTATTCTTAAAAAGGATATCCGATCCGAAGGGCAGCTTCTCCCCGAGGAAGTCAGCGGTAACAGGCTTCCCAAAGCCCGGGGTAAAGTGCCTCAGCTCATAGAATTCGCTGTAATTCGGCAGATACCTCTTTGGAATGATTGCAAGCACCTTTCCCCTGTGGATGACCGCCGCCGTATTATAGAGCTTATTCCCGTATTCAAAGGGAAAGCCCACAAAGATCAAGGCATCCCCAGCTGAAGCCTCCGCGATCCTTTTAACGGCAAGGGCAGCCTCCTTAATAAGACTCTCCTGCAAAAAAAGATCCCCGCAGGTATATCCGGTGACGGAAAGCTCGGGAAAAACCATGACCTTAGCCCCCTTCAGCTCCGCTTCCCTGATGCATTCGATTATCCTGTCACTGTTAAAGCCTGTATCCGCCACCCTTAGATCATTGGTAACAGATGCTATTTTAATAAAACCGTCCTTCATGTTACGTGAAAACGCTCCTTTCTGCCTGCGAAATACCGCCCCTTCCGTCCAAAGCTTTCAGCCTTCCGTATATCCTCATCCTCCTCTCTTTGAAAGGCTTTGGCTCAAGATCTCTTCCATCTCAGGCACAGTGAATCTGTAAGCCGTGTTGCAGAACTGGCACTTGATCTCCGTATCCTTCCCCTCCCCGATCAGGCTTTTAAGCTCCTTTTCCCCGAGGCTTAAGAGCACCTTCGATACCTTTTCCCGGTCACAGCCGCATTCAAAGGACACCTCCGTGCTTTCCGTGATCTCCGGGTCAAGGCCCGCCATGACTGTATCTATAAGATCTTCGGGCCCCCTGCCTTCCCTAAGTATCCCGGTGACAGAGCTTATAGCCGCCACATTTCTCTCAACAATGCTTATGCTCTCCTCCGAGGCTCCCGGCAGGATCTGTACTATAAATCCCCCGGCCTCGGCTACGGTATTATTCTTATTCATAAGGACTCCAAGGCCCACGGCGGAAGGGATCTGCTCACTTTTAGCAAAATAATAGGTGAGATCATCTCCGATCTCCCCGTTCACAAGGTCGATCTCCCCGGTATAGGGTTCCTTAAGCCCCTGGTCCTTTATTACCTTAAGGGTACCATGTCCCACAATACCGCCCACATCCAGCTTTCCGTCGGACTTTCTCACTTCGTTTATAACGCCGCTCTCCAGCGGAAAGCCCTTTACGTGGCCTTCAGCGTCAGCGGTTACCGTAAGCCCTTCTACGGGGCCGTCGGACCGGATCAAAAGGGTGAGCTTGTCCTCGCCCTGAAGCATTGCACCCATCATGGCTCCCGCTGAAAGGAGCCTTCCAAGGGCAGCAGTCACCACAGGGCTGGAATTGTGGCATTCCCTTGCTCTTTCCACCGTATCCCGGGCGGACACCGCAAAGGCCCTTACTTCCATATTGCGGCTCAGCCCCCTTACCATATGATCTCTCATGATTTCTTCCCTCTTTATTCCGGTCTATTCACCGTATATTTCCTTAAGTGCATTCATAAGCTTTCTGTTGGAATTCTCATCATTAATGGAAATCCTGTACCAGGAACCGTTAAGTCCTCTGAAATCGCTGCATCTCCTGATAAGTATATTCCTCTTTAGAAGCAGCTCGTAAAGGTTCTTATTTGCCACATCCGGGGCGGTGAAGAGAATGAAATCAGCCTCGGACCCGATATACCTTATACCCTTATCCTCAAAGTAGGAAAGCTGCAGATAGAATTTGTTCTTCTCCCGCTTTATAAAGCTCCTGGTGTTCTTCGGATGCCCGGACAGGGAACAGGCAGCTACCCCGGCGCTCTCCGCAATATTGGACACAGCCCAGGGGGGTCTCACCTTTTCAAGCCTGGCCATGACTTCCGGATCTCTTAAAAAACCGTATCCCAGTCTGAGTCCCGGGAAGGAATACATCTTGGTAAAGGACTTTAATACCGCCAGATTGTCGTATTCGTTAACGGCAGGGATCATGGTGCACTCCTTATACTTTTCGGAAAACTCCATGAAGCTCTCGTCTATCACCAGAAAGGTGCCCTTTTCCCTGCATCTTTCAAGGATCTTCATAAGCAGCTCTTTTTCAATGATCCTCCCGGTAGGGTTATTGGGATTGCAGAGGAAAAAGATATCCGTATCCTCCCGGATACAGTCCAGTATGTCCTCCCGGACATCGAAGTTATCCTCTTCCTTAAGGAGATAGTATTCCTTTTCCGTCTCCACCACATCCACAGCCACTTCGTATTCCGTGAAGGAGGGGGAAAGGAGCAGGGCCTTCTTCGGCTTCAGGGCCGAAACCATATCACAGATCAGCTCCGACGCTCCGTTACCGCAGATTATATATTCACTCTTCACCCCTTCTCTTTTCCCTATGGCAGCCTTAAGCTTCCCCTGGCTCCTGTCGGGATATTTGTCCATGTCCCCTATGGCGGAAATGGCGGCAGCCCTTATCTCATGCCGGATCCCCAGGGGATTGGTATTTATGGAAAAGTCCAAGATATCCCCGCCGAAGGGATAGATATCGCCTCCATGTACCCTGTCCATATTCACCTCCCGCAGTGCCTAACCCCGGTATCAAATAACAGTCAATATCTTTCCCTCATGTAAAAGCCCTCGTCCTCATCGATCATCGAGACCAGGACATCGGCAATGTCAGGATCAAACTGTGTTCCCCTGCATCTTATTATCTCTTCCCTGACTTCCTTCTGATTCTTCGGAGTACTGTAGGATCTTCTGGAGGTCATGGCATCATAACTGTCCGCAAGACAGATGATACGCGCTTCCTCCGGAATCTCGAGCCCCTTAAGTCCGTCAGGATAGCCCTTTCCGTCAAAGCGTTCGTGATGCCATCTGGCGCCGGTGGAAAGTCCCGGTATCTCCGTAATGGTCTTCAGTATCTCGAAGCCTGTGACCGTATGGCTTTTTATCAGATCGAATTCCTCAGGGGTCAGCTTCCCCTTTTTATTTAAGATATCTTCCTGCACTCCTATCTTTCCGATATCGTGAAGGAGGCCCATGGAAAAGATATCCTCCTGTTCCTTTTCACTCTTACCCATATGCTTTGCAATAGCCTTGGCATATGCGGCGACTCTGGCGGAATGACCGTTGGTATAGTGATCCTTTGCATCAACCGCCTTGGACAGTGCCATCATCACTTCCCCCGAAAGCCTTTCCCTGGCTTCCGCGGCCGCCGCCTTTTCCCTGGACTCATGGAGCTGCTTCATGGTATCTATAAGCCTCTCGTAGTCAGGAGTCTCAAGGGACAAAAAGACCACCAGCACTCCCAGGGATGCCACATAAAAGGTTATAAGGTAATTATCAAAGAAGACCATCTGCACCAGGAACATGACGGAGCTCACGCCTATGGTAAGGATCAGTGTGATGATCTGCCTTTTCTTATAAGCCCTCCAGTGAGAAAACATATAGAGCACCCCGATAAAGAAGAAGAGCAGCGGAAAGCCGTAGGCTACAGGCACAAAGAGGATATTATGTATATAATTCCCCTGAGCATCATATTCAAACACCAGATGTGTCATGGGATTTGTAACAAGAAGAGCTATATCTATTAAGAGCAGGCTCTTATTGATGAGATTCCTTATATGGATATTGGATTCGTCCATCCTCACATAGGCATAGACATAATAAATAAAATAAAATCCCGAAAGCGCCGCAAACACCGAATCCGTAATATTAAAAAGATAGTGCAGGGAATTGGGCACCATGTCATGCAGACTGGTGACGATGGCAGTGATCACATCGATGATGTTACCCGCCATGACGGAATACGCGAAGTTCTTAAAGGCACGGTTAACCGGAGTGTTGTTGGAATACCTTAAGAATACAAAGCAATACAATATGATGTCCAGCGGTATCACCGCCAGCTCCAGATAGATATTATAATCGAGACTCATGCATATATTTTATCAAAAGCCCGATTTTTATACAACGACTTTTATCCTTACAAAGGCTTTCAAGTACTATCATTAAACGGCCGGATACTTTTCCTGTATCCGGCCGTTTTTTACGCAGTTTGCAGTTCCTTTGAATTTCTTCCTTCAGGCGATTTATTTAATAAGCCATTTTCCCTCCAGGTTTTCTCCTGAAAACTCAATGTACTTACCATCATCTGAAAGCCCGGCCTCTCTCTGCAACATTGTCAAGTGAAGAGTTCAAATTTCCGTTGAAAAATCCCGCTTTCTTGCATATAATAAGGTTGAGTGGGTAGGCAGAAATGCCGATAAAAAAGAAAAGGAGGTGCCGATATGGCTACGTCAAGCATTTTTCATAATGTGGTTATAAATGACCCAAAAAAGGCAGAAGCTTTTATCTCAGCGATAGAGGCATCTATTGCTGATCCTTATAAGACTGAAGATAAGCCCAAGACCAAGGTAGAAACCGATCCGAATAAGATCAGCCATATAATAGATATGTGGAAAAAGGAGGCTGCACTTTAAATGTCTCCTGTAGTAGTAAACATACTGGATATGATCGATATGGG
>JAFVEU010000241.1 GCA_017475845.1 Lachnospiraceae bacterium
AATGGTGGGGGATGAGCACCAGCTTCCAAGCGTTGGTCCGGGCAGTGTACTGAAGGATCTGCTGCAGTCCGGACGGTTCAAAAGCCTTACCCTGAAAAAGATATTCAGACAGGCGGAGGAGAGCGATATAGTGATGAATGCCCATGCCCTGCTTAAGGGAAGGGAAATGAAGCTTGATAACAAAAGCAAAGACTTCTTTTTCCTGGAGAGGCAGGATATCCGTGAGATCACGGAGGGCATAGTCTATCTTGTAAAGAAAAAGCTGCCGCCCTATGTGGGTGCGCCTCCCGGGGAGATGCAGGTACTGACTCCCATGAGGAAGGGACCTCTGGGGGTGGAGAACTTAAACCGGGTCCTTCAGGCAGCCCTTAATCCCCCGGATCCCGGCAAAAAGGAGATAGACCGGGGAGAATATGTGATACGTACCGGAGACAGGGTCATGCAGACCAGGAACGATTACCGGATGGAATGGGAAGCCGATGAACCGGGAGGCTTTCTGAAGGTAAACGGAAGCGGGGTCTTTAACGGGGACATGGGTATCGTGGTAAGCATAGACAGTGTCACAAGATCCCTGGTGGTAAGGTTTGAGGACGGCCGCAGGGCCACCTACACTGTAAAGGAGCTCCCCGATCTGGAGCTCTGCTACGCCATTACTATCCATAAGTCCCAGGGAAGCGAATACCCCGCAGTGATCATGCCGCTGCTCGGCGGTCCGGACAGGCTTATGAGCAGGAATCTGCTCTACACCGGCATTACCAGGGCGAAGAAATGCGTGGTGATCATCGGCAGCGGAAATACCGTAAAGAGGATGGAAGAGAATAAACATGAACAGGAAAGATACACGGGTCTTTGCAGGGAGATCAAAAGACTCGCTGTTTGAAGTTGTACTGGATATCCTTTATCCCAGACACTGTGCAGTCTGTGATGAGCTTCTGCCCTTCGGGGGAGGACTGGTATGTATCGGATGCGAAAGAAAGCCCCTGCCGGTCTCCGGACCGAGATGCATGAAATGCGGGAGGATGCTCGGCTCCGACCGGGAGGAATACTGCAGCGACTGCAGGGAAGTCATCCATTTCTATGACAGGGCTTTTTCCGTCTTTGTCTATAATGATGTCATGCAGCAGTCCATATACCGGTTCAAATACCGGGGAAAGCAGGAATATGCCGACTTTTACGGGGAGAGCATAGTAAGGTATCTGGGGAGGGAGATAGAAAGCCTTGGAGCCGATGCCCTGATCCCTGTGCCTCTTCATAAGGACAGGCAGAAGAAAAGGGGATATAACCAGGCATCCCTTATAGCGAAAAAACTTTCGAAGCTCACCGGTATAAGGTTGGAGGATGATCTGGTGCGGAGAGTGGCTGCCACCAGGCCCCAGAAAAACCTGAACCGTGAAGAAAGACGGAAAAATTTGAAAAGGGCTTTTTTATTGTCCCGAAATATAGTAAAATTGACGAGAGTGATCATAGTGGACGACATATACACTACAGGAAGCACCGTTGACGAGATGTCGCTTTTATTAAAGGAGGCAGGTGTCCGGGAGGTATATGTGGTGACTGTGTGCTCAGGGTCGCCGCTGTAGCGGCAATAAAAGGGGAAAACGAAAGGAGCGGTTCGAAGAAGTATGGATGTAAAGAATTGCAAAAAGTGCGGAAGGATATTCAACTACATCGCAGGTCCTGTGATCTGCCCGCAGTGTCAGGAGAAGACTGAGGAAACATTTCAGAAGGTAAAGGAATATATCTCGAATAATCCGGGCTGTACCGTTGCTTCCACAGCTGAAGCCTGTGAGGTGGAGGTTAGTCTGATACGTCAGTGGCTCAGGGAAGAAAGGCTCACATTCGCTACCGCGGAGGGATCCGATCTCACCTGCGAGCTCTGCGGAAAGCCCATCATCTCAGGAAAATACTGTGATGCCTGCAAACTGGAGGTATCAAAGGGCTTGAGTGACGCCATCAAGAAGCCCGAGGCACCCAAGCCTGTTAAGAAGCCCGAACACGATGGAAACAAGATGAGATTCCTGGGTAACAGATAAATGGTGGATGAAGAACGTCTTTTCCTCATGACCAGAATGGCTTCCTTTGAGGAGAATGAGGGAAAGAAGACAATTCCCATATGCGAGTTTTTCAGAAGTGATTATGTGGGGCTCCACATACTTCTGTCAGCAGTTTACATAACTGTGGCTTATGCGTTGGTGACTGCCGTATATCTTTTCTGCGGCATGGAATCCTTTCTGTCGAATTTCTACAGGACGGATTTTATCTCTTTCGGAAAGGAGTTGCTGCAAAGGTATGTCATAGTGCTGGGAGTGTATATACTGATCGCTTTTCTTGTGTATTCATACCGCTATACCGTGGCGAAGAAGAGCACAAGGACCTATCAGAAGGCTCTGAAGAGGCTCAGCAGTATGTATGATAAAAAGACGAAATGACGGAACTGCTTTTATTCAGGGAGCGCCTGAAGGAATTTTACGGCAGGTTTGATATCTTTATCATTCCCCTGCTCAGGTTTCTTCTGGCCATAACTGCATATACGGTTATAAACCGTAACATAGGATATATGGAGAAACTGGACAGTCCTACCGTAGTGCTGGCAGTTTCTCTTGTGAATGCCGTAATGCCGGTAAATGCCATAGTGCTTTTTTCCGGTATCTTTATCGTTATCCATCTGTACAGGCTTTCCATCATATGCGCCGGGGTGATCCTTCTGCTGTTTACGCTGCTCTTTCTGCTGTATTTCCATTTTGCGCCGAAAGACGGTTTTGCGGTACTGATAACCCCTATTTTGTGTACGCTGGGCTTTCCCTACCTGGTGCCCCTGTGCTTCGGACTTACAGGAACTGTTTTCTCCGCTATTCCCATTGCCTGCGGAGTGATAGTCTACTACTCCATTAATTTCGTCAAGTCAAACAGTGCGGTACTGCAGGACATGGATATAGAAGCTCTGTCAAAGGAGCTTAAGTCGGTGGTGGACGGCATATCGGGAAACAGGAATATGAGGGTGATGATAATCGCCCTGGGACTGTCCTGTATCGTGGTCTACCTTGTCCATAAGCTGTCGGTAAAATACAGCTGGACAATAGCCGTGATCCTGGGAGCGGTGACGGAGCTTGTGATCATGCTCTGGGGGATACTGCATTACGATCTGGAGATCTCCACAACAGGACTTTTCCTGGGCTGTCTCCTGTCTCTGGTGCTGGCTCTCCTTATGCAGTTTTTCATATTGTCGGTGGATTATACCAGAACGGAGTATCTGCAGTTCCAGGACGACGAGTACTATTATTACGTTAAGGCTGTTCCGAAGCTGTCCGTATCCATTCCGGAGAAAAAGGTGAAGAAGATCTCGGGAAGCGAAGAGGAACGGGATATCCCGGTGGTGAGAAAGAGCAGTCCGGCGGGGGCCGGAGGAGACAGGGACGGTGCGGCCGTGAGGAAGAGCAGCCCGGCGGGTAGCGGAGCAGACAGGGACGGCGCGGTTGTAAGAAGGAATCCGGCGGGTAGCGGAGCAGACAGGGACGGCTCGGTTGTGAGAAGGAATCCGGCGGCCACAGGAAAGAGGCCGATGAACTCCGGAACAGAGAAGGAAAGCACAGCTCCCAAAAAGAGCCCGGGAGTCGCAAGGGAGGCAGCGGAGAGACCTGCAGTAAAGAAGGAAGCCTCTCCCCCGAAATAAGACAGAAAATACAGAAGGATTGAATGATGACGGAATTACATTCCATTGCGGGAGTCATTCAAAAATACATATCCTTTGATTCTATCCCCATGATGGTGGGCACGGACTTTATCGAGATCATTATCATCACCTTCCTGATCTATGAGCTGATGGTATGGGTCAAAAACACAAAGGCCTGGTCGCTGTTAAGGGGAATAGTTATCATTGCGGTCTTTATCATTCTGGCCTATATATTCCAGATGAATACCATAATCTGGATAGTCCGGAATGCTCTTAATGTTGCCATCATGGCCCTGGTTGTCATCTTCCAGCCCGAGCTCAGAAAGGCTCTGGATGTTCTGGGAAGAAAAAACATCCTTACGGATTTTGTGAGCTTTAATATCTCTTCCGGCGTGGACGAGCGTTTTTCTGACAGGACGGTGAACGAGCTCATAAGAGCCTGCTATGAGATGGGCAGAGTCAGGACCGGAGCACTTATAGTAATAGAGCAGCAGGATTCCCTTTCCGAATACGAGAGGACGGGGATTGAGCTGGATTCTCTTTTATCCAGCCAGCTTCTCATCAATATTTTCGAGCATAATACACCCCTTCATGACGGCGCGGTCATAGTCAGGGGCAACAGGGTAACTTCCGCTACCTGCTATCTCCCTCTTTCCGACAATATGGAGCTCTCAAAGGAGCTGGGGACAAGACACAGGGCAGGTGTAGGTATATCAGAGGCTACCGATTCCCTGACCATCATCGTATCGGAGGAAACCGGCAGGGTCTCGGTTGCCTATGAGGGGATGCTTTACAGAAATCTGGAACCCCAGGAATTGAAATCCCATCTTGTAAGACTCCAGAACAAGACGAAAAAGACCGGTGATGAAAAGCGGAGCCTCTTCTTCTGGAAGGGGAAAGGCGGTGATGAGCATGATTGACGCCATTCTCACATTTATTAAAAAGCTTACGGGAAATCTGGGATTAAAGATCATCTCTCTGGGACTGGCCTTTCTTCTCTGGCTCTTTGTTGTGAGCATAGAAAACCCCGTTATGACCCTTTCCTTTACGTCCATTCCGGTGACCATTGAGAATGCCGATGTGATGGAAGCTCAGGGAAAGGCCTTTGAGCTTGCTGATTCCAGCAGGACCGTCACCGTCACCGTAAAGGCGGAGAGGTCTGTGCTGTCAGAGCTTTCCAGGGATAATATAAAGGCCTCCGTGGATATGACGGAACTGGAGGGCAGCAGGGTGCCCATAGCAGTGAGATCCAGCAGATATTCCGACAGGATACAGGCCATAAATCCCGCCAAGGAATATGCCAATGTGGTTATAGAGGATCTCTCCCACGCACAGTACAGGATAGTGGTGGAGACCGTGGGAAGCGTTCCGGCGGGCTATGCCGTGGGAAGCACTTCCGTGGCAAATAACGTTGTCAGGGTGTCCGGACCCGAGTCCATAGTGAGCTCCATAGCCGAGGCCAAGGTAAGGATAAATGTGTCCGGAATGACCAGTGAGATACATACGGATGTGCCCATACTGCTTTTAGACGAGGATGGGGATCCGGTGGATACTGCATCTCTTGAGATCTCCCAGACCCAGGCTTCCGCTTCAGCAGAGATCTGGAAGGTTGTGGAGATCCCTATCCATGCGGGATTCACAGGGACTCCCGCACCCGGATATCTTGCCACCGGTGCTGTCAGTGTTGATCCTTCATCCATATTTGTCACCGGAGACAATGCTGCTTTGAGCAGCGCGACTTCCATAACCATACCCTCCACGGAGCTGGATATCACCGGCGCTATCGGGAATATGTCCGCCGATGTGAATATAAGCTCACTGCTGCCTGCCGGGGTTTATCTGGATACCTCCAGGAGTGACAGCATAGTCTCCGTTACCGCGGAGGTGGTGGAGGCGTCGGCGACCGTGCTCCAGATACCTTATTCAAACCTTACTCCCGCAGGCCTGCCTGAAGGAATGGTCATCGGAAATGACATGGCCACAAGTCTTGTGGCTGTAACGGTCCGTGGACTGCAGTCGGATCTGGATGCGCTTAATGGCAGCAGTATCACAGGAACCCTGGATCTGAGCGGTTTGCCGGTAAATGAGAACGGAACGGTGACGCCAGGCTCCTATGCGGGTGAGGTTGTGCTTGCCCTTCCCCAGGGTGTTACACAGGATACGGCAGTAGCTCATGTCCTTCTGCAGATCAACGGTGAGACGTCGGAGGAACAGGCAGAAGGCGGGGAGAACGGGGAAAACGGTGAGACTGAAGAAGAAACGGGAAATGAAACGGGAAATGAAACGGGAAATGATGCGGAGAACGAATAAGGTAACTGGTAAATATCCGCTGTTTATGGTATAATTTTCAAAGAACTGTGAAAAATGATCAACTGGTCTTTTTCACGGATCTCAAGGCTGGAGGAACGGCAATGGTCAGTCAGAAAATAGTAATCAAAAATCCTACGGGGCTTCATCTCCGCCCGGCGGGAATACTTTGCAAGGAGGCCATGGAGTACAAGTCTCTCATCACATTCAGGTTCAGGGAGAATACTGCGAATGCCAAGAGTGTTTTGAGTGTACTCGGAGCCTGCGTGAAAAGCGGGGATGAGATCGAGCTCATGTGTGAAGGCGAGGATGAGGAAGAAGCCTTAAAGGCTCTTATAACTGCCATAGAAAACGGGCTGGGTGAATGAATCATAAGTATGTCTTTCCTGCGTCAGCACATTGGGCGTTGACCTTTTTTACCGACCGTCTGGTATTCAATTTCACGGAAGAAAGCAACAGCGCAAATTATGTATGCTGCAAGGCTGTTCTTCTTTTTCTGCTCTTAATCCTTTGGAAGATCATAACGGAACACAGCAGGGAAACCATGGAGATCCTGAAATATGCGGGGATATATTTTATCCCCCTTATTTTTGTGCTTATCTTCAAGCTTCCCCAGGGCTTTTTATCAAACGATGAGAGACTGATATTTGAGGAGGCGGTGAAGCTTATGGATTACACCTGGTTCTCCTATCTCACCACCTGGTACTATATCGTCTCTCTGATGCTGATCCCTGCCTGGTTCGGTCCCATCCTGATAAAGGTGCTGCTACAGATCTTTGTATGCGCCTATACCGTAAAGAGATCCGTGTCCTTATTCGGTTTCATGCCCGGTATCTTTGCATATATTCCCTTCCTTTTCTTCCCGGTCCTTGCCTATACCACATCGGCCCACAGGATACCGGTTTATTTCCTGCTCTATGCGTTCATGTATGTAAAGCTTTTCTATGACATGCTGGAAAAAAAGGAATTACCCCGGCCTCAGCTTTTCGGGATGATGATCCTTGCTGCGGTATTGACACAGTGGAGAACAGAGGGGATCTACCTGGCGGGGCTTTTCCCCATACTTCTGCTTATAGTCTATCCACGCTTCCGGGAGCTTAAAAAGGCTGCCTGTCTGATCCTTGTCTTTTTCCTCATACAGTATATTATTTCCATTCCCCAGAACGGTGCGCTGCCGGGGCGCATGGGAGACAAGGCCAATAACAGGATGGCTCCCTTCTATGCATATACCATAACAAATATGATGCGGAACGGCCTTGACAGGGAAAAGAACGGGCCGGACCTTGAAAAGGTGGGGAGATATCTGGATCTCCGGGCCATCGACCGTATCAATGAGGACTTAAAGGACATTAACTATGAGGACGTGCTGATACTCTACTATCCGGGGTACACCGGAGTAAAGGAGGATGTGACTCCCGAGGACTACAATGCCTACACGGAGGGCTGCATGAATATCTTTAAGAATAATCCCGGGGTCTTCTTTGTGACACGCTGCGGAGCCTTTGATTATGCCGCTCTTCCCTATAAGGTGGGTACGGATTCCGACGGGATCCGGGGGCTTGCAAAGCTTATCTTCAGCATAGTAAAAGCAGGGTTTTACGATCTCTATATTCCCTGTGTTCTTCTGATCCTCGGGTGGCTTTTGTCGGTGATAAGGCGGAATGCCTTTTTCTTCTTTGGCGCATCGGGGCTTATTGCCCACTACATCATAGTATTCGTGCTGGCTCCCGCTTCCTACTTCAAGTATTATTTTCCCATATATTTCACCGTTTATCTGTTCTATGTCCTGATGATCATCAAGACCCTCAGAGAGCGCCTCTCCGGGCAGGATAAAGGCCGCAGTCCGGAGGCCGGAATTTGAAATAACAGGGCAATGATGATAAAATACACGGAGGTCAAGGCACACTGTCAAGGGAGGAAGAATTGAAGAAAATACTGCTTACCGGCTCAAACGGACAGCTTGGAAGAGCCATGAACATCGAACTGTCGGGAACGGATTACGAATTGTACAATACGGATGTATTTGAGGCTGAAGGCATCCATTCCCTGGATATCACGGATGTGGATGCGGTTATGGATACCGTCCGGAGAGAGAAGCCCTGTGCCATCATTAACTGTGCGGCCTATACCGCAGTGGATGCCCAGGAAAAGGACGTGGACATGTCCTACAGGATAAACGCCATAGGGCCCCGGAATCTCGCCATCGCTTCCCGGGAGACGGGGGCAAAGCTCCTGCATGTTTCCACGGATTATGTATTCAGCGGAAACAGTGACAGGCCTTACAGGGAATTTGACAAAACGGGACCTGTAAGCACCTACGGAAGGACAAAGCTCCAGGGAGAGAAATTTGTCAAAGACTTTGCGGACCGTTATTTTATTGTGCGTACTGCATGGCTGTACGGAGACGGGAAAAACTTTGTGCGCACCATGCTGAAGCTTTCGGAAAGCCATGATGAAGTGAGCGTGGTCTGCGATCAGGTGGGGAATCCCACCAGCACAAAGGAACTTGCAAAGACGCTCCACTACCTGCTTCCCACGGAGAATTACGGTCTCTTCCACGGGACCTGCGAAGGAGACTGCAGCTGGGCGGATTTTGCGGAGAAGATATTTGAACTTGCGGGAAAAGAAACAAGAGTAAACCGTGTCACAACGGAGGAATACAAAAAGATGAACCCCTTAAGCACAGACAGGCCGGCCTATTCGATACTGGATAACTATATGCTGAGGCTTACCGGGGATCACGTTTTCGCCCATTGGGAAGATGCACTTAAGGAATATTTAAAGGGAGAGATCTGATATGAGAAATGTTGCGCTGATAACGGGAATCACAGGACAGGACGGGTCCTATCTGGCCGATCTGCTTCTGGAAAAGGGATATGAGGTTCACGGGATAATAAGGAGACAGTCAAGCATCAACACAAAGAGGATCGACCATCTCTATTACAACAGGGAACTGAAGGACAAGACCTTTTTCCTTCATCACGGAGACATGACCGACTCCAGCAACCTAAACCGTATGATAGAGCAGATCCAGCCTACGGAGATCTATAACCTGGCTGCCCAGTCCCATGTGGGGGTATCCTTTGAGGTGCCTGAATATACGGCAGAGACCACGGGAATAGGGACACTCCGGATACTGGATGCCATAAAGAAGACCGGAGTAAAGTGCAGGTTCTATCAGGCTTCCACTTCCGAGCTCTTCGGCGGGATACCGGAGACTGCTCCCCAGTCCGAGAAGACACCCTTTTATCCCAAGAGCCCTTACGGTGCGGCCAAGCTGTATTCCTACTGGATAACCGTAAACTACAGGGAGGCTTACGACCTCTTTGCCTGCAACGGGATCTTATTCAATCATGAATCCCCCAGGAGAGGGGAGACCTTTGTTACAAGGAAGATCACCCAGGCGGTTGCCAGGATAATCAACGGGGATCAGGATGTGCTGCCCCTTGGAAACCTGAACGCCAAACGTGACTGGGGCTTTTCGGGAGATTATGTGGAAGGCATGTGGAGGATACTCCAGCAGAAAAAGCCCGGAGACTATGTGCTTGCTTCAGGCGAGACCCACTCCGTAAGGGAATTTGCGGAGCTGGCCTTTAAGGAAGTGGGGATAGAGCTGGAATGGAGAGGCTCCGGTGTAAATGAAAAGGGCTGTGACAAAAAGACAGGAAAGGTATATGTGGAAGTAAATCCCAAGTATTTCAGACCTGCCGAGGTGGAGCTCCTCTGGGGGGATCCCTCCAGGGCAGAGAAGGAACTGGGGTGGAAGAGGAAGACCAGCTTTACAGAACTGGTACATATGATGGTGGACTCCGATATGAAGGAGATCACCGGGAAGAGCATTGAGGAGTATTTAGCCGATGCAGAAGCTTAATGAGGGAGAAAACAGGGGCATCCGGAAGGCTGCGAAGATCTATGTGGCAGGACACAGGGGACTTGTGGGTTCGGCCATTGTGAGGAGCCTTAAGGACAAGGGTTATTCGAATATCGTTGTCAGGACCCATTCGGAGCTGGATCTGACGGATCAGGGGGCGGTAAGGAGCTTTTTCGAGGCGGAAAAGCCGGAATATGTGGTGCTTGCCGCCGCCCATGTGGGAGGCATAAACGCCAACCGTACCTATCCCGCGGATTTTATCTATATAAATTCAATGATACAGTGCAATGTTATCAAGGCATCCCATGACTATAAGGTAAAGAAGCTTTTGTTTCTGGGAAGCTCCTGCATCTATCCAAGGATGGCTCCCCAGCCCATAAAGGAGAGCGCACTTCTCACCGGGCCCCTGGAAGAGACCAATGAGGCTTACGCCGTAGCAAAGATCTCCGGCATGGAGATGTGCAAGTTCTTTAAGCGGCAGTACGGAGATGATTTCATAAGCTGTATGCCCACCAATCTCTACGGACCGAATGATAATTTCGATCTGGAGAACAGCCATGTGCTTCCGGCCATGATAAGGAAGTTTCATGATGCAAAGGTATCGGGCGCCGAATATACCGAGCTCTGGGGAGACGGCTCCCCCTTAAGGGAATTTCTCTATGTGGACGATATGGCTGATGCCTGTGTTTATCTCCTTGAGAATTACAGCGGAGAGGAACATGTAAATATCGGTACCGGAAAGGAGATCACCATAAAGGAGCTTGCGGAGACCGTCAGGGATATCGTGGGATTTAAGGGTGAGATCCGGTGGAATACCGATATGCCAAACGGTACCCCCAGGAAGCTCTGTGATGTTTCAAAGCTCCACAGTATCGGATGGAAGGAAAAGGTAGACCTTAGAGAAGGGATAAGGCTGGAATATGAGTGGTACCTTTCCCAGGATAAAAAGGATCTGAAGCTGTGATAATAAGGGTCATCTTTCTGTGTGCAGGTGTGATGCTCCTCATTCTGTCGGGGAAGATCGCGCCTTATATTGACGGAGTCCTTGATGCCGGGGGCGAAAGGATCCTTGAGAATAAAAGGAAAACTGCGCTCCGGGAGGCATCGGACGGAGTATCTTATGAGGAAGATATCTTGGATAATAAGACCAAATGGAAGTTGATAATCACGGGATATGTGATCTTTGCCCTGGTGTCCCTGTTCCTTATAATATCTGTTTTTACCCTGAACCGTAAGATCAATACTCTCTACGGGAGCATACAGGATATGGAAAACCGGGTGAATACCATGGAAACGGTAAACGGGGACAAGTGAGATGCTGACGGCTGTCGGCTGCATTGCAGCGGTTATATTTAAT
>JAFVEU010000242.1 GCA_017475845.1 Lachnospiraceae bacterium
AAGAGATTGAAATGCTGGAACACCATGCCGATATTTTCCCTGGTCTTATTTAAGTTTATCTTTTTATCGGTGATATCCTTACCATCGATGATGATGCTGCCGCCGTTATTTTCCTCCAGACGGTTTAAGCACCTTAGGAAGGTTGACTTGCCCGAACCGGAAGGCCCTATCACCACCACAACCTCACCTTCGGTAACATCAATGGAGATATCCTTCAGCACTCTCAGCTCACCGAAGGATTTCTTCAGGTTTTTCACACTGATCTTTACTGCCTTATCGTCCGACATTCAATCTCCTTTCCACTACCTTGGCGCTTCTGGACAGGATAGTGATGACGCAGAGATACATGACTCCCACTATGGCCCAGGTCTGAAAGGCCATGAAGGTATTGGCCTGGACATTCTTCGCTGTATTGACCAGCTCCGGGAAACCGATGACAGAAAGGATCGATGTATCCTTCAGGGTGATGATGAACTGATTTATGATACTGGGGATCATAGTGCGGATCGCCTGTGGCAGCACCACCTTCCTCATGGAGGTGGCATAGGAAAGCCCCAAAGACCTGGCGGCCTCCATCTGTCCTATATCCACGGACTGGATCCCCGCCCTTATGATCTCGGACATATACGCACCACAGTTAAGCGCCAGGCAGGCCGTACCTGCCTGGAGCGCGCTTAATGTCATACTGTATCCGCCGATAATGGTATTAAAGAAATAGGGGATGCCGAAATATATAAAGAACGCCAGCACTATCATGGGCACTCCCCTTATGACATCCACGAAGATCTGGGATATCACATTGCAGACCCGGTTCTTTATCACGCTTAAGATGCCAAAGAACAGACCTATGATACATGCGAAGAAGAGACCCAGGAGCGCGAGAATAAGGGTGCGCCCCATGGCTTCCAAAAGCATCCCGCCATATACGGTAATTATTCGATACATACTGTTACACTGATTCCTTATCCGAGATACTTCTTCAGGATCTCATCATACTTGCCGTTGGCCTTGATGTTCTTAAGTCCTGCGTTGAACATGTCGATAAGCTTCTGGTTGTCCTTATTGAAAACTGCGAAACCGTAAGCAGCTGGATCGTTTCCTGTTTCGGGAAGAAGAGTCATGGGAAGATTTCCGTCCTTTATGTTTGCAGCCATGATGGGAGTATCGTCAAATACTCCGGCAACCTGTCCGCCCACAACTGCCTGATACATGGTAGGTGAATCCTCAAAATAGGTTACGGTGAAGTTGTACTGACCCGCAAGGCTCTCCGCATACTCTGCGCTCATGGTGCCGGTCTTTACAGCTACGGATTTTCCGCTTAAGTCGCCGAATCCGGTGATACCGGAATCATTGGCCACTGCCATGCACTGGTTTGCATCATAATATCCGTCGGAGAAGATCCATCCGGATTCCTTACGCTCATCGGTAATGGAAGCTCCTGCGATCATCCCGTCCGCCTGTCCGGCCTGGCATGCTGCTATGGAAGCGTCCCATCCCAGTATCTGCAGGTCATATTTGAATCCCTGATCCTCTGCTATGGCAGCCAGGATATCCATATCAATACCTACAAAGTTGTCATTGTCATCCCTGTACTCAAAGGGCTTGAAGGCTGTGTCCGTGGCAATGATCCAGGTCTTTCCGTCAGCCGCACCCGCCGCAGCATTTCCCTTGCCGCCGCAGGCCGCCAGGGAAACCGTCATAAGCACAACGGTCAATAATGCAATGATCTTCTTTTTCATAATCATTCCTCCTGTAATAAAAAATCAAAGGGTAAAGGCTCCTTTACCCCTTTACAATAGTAACTTGCGAAAGAGATATAGTCAACGGATTTTATTATTTCCGTGTTTCCGCCTCAGAATCTTACGGTCTCGGGTTCAACTCTCAGCCATTCCCCGTTCTTAAAGGAGCATATCTCCACCTTGGGGTTTTTATGGATCTGCTTTGAAACCTCCTTGACCTTTCCGGTCTGGATGTAGAGCTTTCCTTCAAAGACATTGACTGTACCGAAGGGCCTCAC
>JAFVEU010000243.1 GCA_017475845.1 Lachnospiraceae bacterium
ATAAAAATTGGGAATACGGAGATCGGCGGGGGAAGCCCGGTTAAGATACAGTCCATGTGCAATACCAGGACGGATGACGTGGAGGCTACTGTCAGACAGATCCTTGAGCTTGAAAGGGCGGGGTGCGAGATTATAAGGTGTACCGTGCCGGACGAGGCTGCGGCAGAGGCCATAAGAGAGATAAAGAAAAAGATACATATTCCTTTTGTGGCGGATATACATTTTGACTACAGGATGGCTTTACTTGCGGTAGAGAACGGGGCAGACAAGATCAGGATAAACCCCGGAAACATCGGAGGGAAGGATAGGCTTAAGGCTGTGGTTGAAAAGTGCAGGGAGAGGAATGTGCCAATTAGGGTGGGGGTGAATTCCGGTTCCCTGGAAAAGGAGATAGTGGAGAAATACGGCGGTGTCACTGCGGATGGGCTGGTGGAATCTGCTCTTGACAAGGTGAGGCTCATTGAGGAAAACGATTATGATAATATTGTGATAAGCATCAAGTCCAGCAATGTGCTCATGTGTGTCGATGCCTATGAGAAAACGGCGGAGAAAAGCCCCTATCCCCTGCACGTTGGGATAACAGAGTCGGGGACGGTTTTCAGCGGGAATATCAAGTCTGCGGTGGGCCTCGGCATTATCCTGAATAAGGGTATAGGTGATACCATAAGGGTGTCACTGACCGGAGATCCGGTGGAGGAGATAAGGAGCGCAAAGCTCATTCTTAAGACTCTGGGACTAAAGAAGGGGGGAGCGGAGATAGTGTCCTGCCCCACCTGCGGAAGGACCAGGATAGATCTTATAGGCCTTGCGGGGAAGGTTGAGGAGATGCTTAAGGACTGCGACAGGGATATCAAGGTGGCAGTGATGGGCTGCGCAGTAAACGGTCCCGGTGAAGCTCATGAAGCCGACATAGGTATAGCCGGAGGAGAAAGGGAGGGTCTCGTCTTCAGAAAGGGAGAGATCATAAGGAAGGTTAAGGAAGAAGATCTTTTAACTGCTCTTAAAGAGGAGCTTGACAGGTTATGACAGATTCAGGCAGAAGAAAACCGTTTTTTGAGGTATTTCCCACATTATTGCTCTCTCAGGAACTGAGGGAGCTCTTTTCCAATGTATCCGTAAAGATGATCTTAAGGAGCCGTGACAGAAAGTCCTTTCATATCTACACGGAAAGCAGGATGATCATTCAGAAGGAGGATATCCTTAAGGTAGAGAGGGAATTAAGGAGGCAGGTTTTTACGGATACCGGCATAACTCCCAGGATACACGAATCCTTCCTGCTGTCAGGAGAATTCTCTCTTCAATCGGTCATGGATACCTACGGGGAATCCATTGCGATAGAGCTTCGGGAAGAATATCCGATACTTAACCAGATCTATAAGAATTCCGCCGTTTCCTGCGAGGGAAAGGTCCTGACCCTTACGGTCCCGGAGGAGATGATCTTCGGAAAAGAAGCGGAAAAGATGGTAAAGGATCTTTCCGAGTATCTCTATAATGTGTTCAACAAGAGATTTCCCATGGACATAAGGGTTCAGCATGAATATAAGAGCAGGGGTATTTCCCTTGAAAGAAAGAGGGATGAGGAAGAGCTCTTAAGAGAATACCGGGAGGTAATGGGAAGGAAGGAGAAGAAGGAAGAGACAGGTAAGGAAAATAAGGTAAAGGATAAGCAGAAGAAGGGAAAGCGCCGTCCTCTCGATCCCGATGTGATCTTCAGAGCCGATGTCACTGAGGATGCCATACCCATTAAGGATATAGTGGACCCCATAGGGGAAGTGGTGATACGGGGACAGCTTATTTCCTATGACGAGCATTCCATAGGGAACCAGAAGAATGTGGTGACCTTAAGCGTCACCGACTATACCGATTCCATAAAGGCCAAGTTCTTTTTAACTGATGAGGAGCTGCCTGAATTTAAGGAAAAGGTGGGGGCCGGGGATCTTGAAAAAAGCAAGGCCATCATCTTTGTGAAGATAAAGGGTGTGGCGGATCTGGACAAATTCGAGCATGATGTGGTGGTGACCTCCATAAAGGGAATGCGTAAGATAGCTTCCTTCCGGAAGGAGAGAAGGGATTTTTCCGCGGTAAAGAGGACAGAGCTCCATTGCCATACCAAGTATTCGGAAATGGACGGGGTGAGCAGCGTGGAGGATATCCTTAAGACCGTGGATTCCTGGGGCTGGAACAGCATCGCCCTTACGGATCACGGGAATGTACAGGTATATCCGGATGCCGCCCACACAAAGCTTGAGAATAAGGATTTCAAGATAATCTACGGCTGCGAGGGATATCTCGTGGATGACACCAACAGGATAGTATGGGAGTGCGGAAAGGGTGACGGCAATACCGCCCATTCCCTGAACAGTGATTACGTGGTCTTTGATATAGAGACCACAGGCTTTTCTGCTGTGACGGACAGGATAATAGAGATAGGTGCCGTAAGGATTGAAAACGGGGAGATAAAGGAAAGCTTTGATGAGCTTATTAATCCCCGGATCCCAATCCCCTTTAAGATAGAAAACTTAACCGGCATAAACGACAGCATGGTGAAGGATGCTCCGGGGATAGAAGAGGTGCTGCCCCGGTTCTTAAGCTTTGCGGAGGGGGCGGTGGTGGTGGCACACAATGCCATGTTTGATACCTCCTTTATCCGGGCAAAGGCAGAGGAGCTTAATCTTCGGTTCGATAAGACGGTAACTGATACCCTGGGACTTGGCAGGTTCCTTATGCCGGACTTAAATAACCATAAGCTGGATACCATGGCAGAAGCCCTTAAGGTGAGCCTTGAAAACCATCACAGGGCCTGTGATGACGCTGCAGCCACCGCAGAGATCTTTATAAAACTCATGGAAAAGGCGGAGAAGGAATACGCTGAAGACGTACATATACTTGAGGACTTTAAAAAGTTTGACCGGGTGGGGATCAATACCATTAAGAGACTGCCCTATTTCCATATCATCCTTCTTGCCAAAAACGAGACCGGAAGGCTTAATCTCTATAAGCTGGTATCCGAGTCCCACTTAAAGTATTTCCAGAGAAGGCCCCGTATACCTAAATCCCTTCTTATGGAGCACAGGGAAGGGCTGATACTTGGAAGCGCCTGTGAAGCCGGGGAATTGTACCAGGCTCTGGAAAGAGAGGAACCGGGGGAGAGGATAGCCGGCATAGTGGATTTTTATGACTATCTGGAGATACAGCCTCTCGGCAATAACGAATTCCTTATAAGAGAGGATAACCGGATTAAGGACATGGAGGATATCCGGGATATCAACAAGGAGATAGTGAGACTCGGGGAGAGGTTCAATAAACCGGTATGCGCCACCTGTGATGTCCACTTTCTGAATCCCGAGGACGAGATATACAGGCGAATAATCATGTTCAGCAAGAAATATAAGGATGCGGACATGCAGCCTCCCCTGTATCTCCGTACCACCGAGGAGATGCTTGACGAATTTGCCTATCTGGGAAATGACAAGGCAGAGGAGGTGGTCATAAAGAATCCCAATATGATAGCGGATATGGTGGACTATATCTCTCCGGTGCGTCCGGACAAGGCTCCCCCTGTCATTGCGGACTCGGATAAGATATTAAGGGATATCTGCTATACCAGAGCTAAAGAACTGTACGGAGAGGAGCTGCCGGAGATAGTCACCACCCGTCTCGATAAGGAGCTGGATTCCATTATAGGAAACGGCTACGCGGTCATGTACGTGATAGCCCAGAAGCTTGTGTGGAAGAGTAATGAGGACGGGTATCTGGTGGGCAGCAGAGGCTCCGTGGGGTCTTCCTTTGCGGCTTATATGTCCGGTATCACTGAGGTGAATTCCCTTGCGCCCCACTATCTGTGCAGGAAGTGCCACTATTCCGATTTTGAGTCGGATATCGTGAAAAAGGCCCATGAGGAAGGAAACTGCGGCTGTGACCTGCCTGACAGGGACTGCCCGGTCTGCGGTGAAAAGCTTATGAAGATGGGCTTTGATATTCCCTTTGAAACCTTCCTGGGCTTTGACGGTGACAAGGAACCGGATATAGACCTTAATTTCTCCGGAGATTATCAGAGCAAGGCCCATAAGTACACGGAGGTCATATTCGGAGCAGGACAGACCTTCAGGGCCGGTACCACGGGAACCGTTGCGGATAAGACGGCCTTCGGTTATACAAAGGGCTATTTCGAAGATGAAAGCCATAATGTGCATAAGAGAAAGGCTGAGATAGAAAGGCTGGCAAAGGGCTGTGAAGGAGTCCTTCGTACCACGGGACAGCATCCCGGAGGGATAATAGTGATGCCAAGAGGTGAGGAGATCAATTCCTTTACGCCGCTGCAGCATCCGGCCAACGATCAGTCAAATCCTGTGATAACCACCCATTTTGATTATCACTCCATCGACCATAACCTTTTGAAGCTTGATATCCTGGGACATGACGATCCCACAATGATAAGATTCCTTCAGGACGCCACAGGAGTGAGCGTGGATGAGATCTCCTTTGACGATAAGGGGGTAATGAGTCTCTTTAACAGCCCTGAAGTCCTTGGGATCTCCCCTGAGGATATAGGCGGCTGTCCCACGGGAACTCTCGGGATCCCGGAGTACGGCACGGACTTTGTAATTCAGATGTTAGTGGATGCGAAGCCTGCCACCTTTTCCGATCTGGTGCGTATTTCCGGGCTTTCCCACGGCACCGATGTATGGAGCGGTAATGCGGAGCTCCTGGTAAAGGAGCGGGGGATGGAGTTAAAGGAGCTGATCTGCTGCCGTGATGACATCATGCTCTATCTGATGAACAAGGGAGTGGATCCCTCCCTGTCCTTTAAGATCATGGAGTCCGTGCGGAAGGGGAAGGGCTTAAAGGATGAGATGAAGGAAGCTATGATAGGGAATGAGGTCCCCGACTGGTACATAGATTCCTGCCTTAAGATAAAGTATATGTTCCCCAAGGCCCATGCGGTGGCCTATGTAATGATGGCCTGGAGGGTGGCATGGTTTAAGATAAACCGGCCTCTGGCTTATTACAGTGCCTTTTTCTCCATAAGATCCGTAAAGAGCGGAGGCATAGATTATGAGACCATGTGCAGGGGCAGGGCAATGCTTGAAGAAAACTTAAAGCGGCTCCAGGATCTCCTCAGATCCATAGGGAAAAACAGGATGAAGCCCGCGGATCTTGACAGCATCAAGAATATGCAGCTGGTGCAGGAGATGTATGCAAGGGGATATGATTTCGCGCCCCTTGACCTCAATGAAGCGGACCCCAAATATTTCAGACAGGTTGACGAGAAGCATATAATGCCGCCCCTTACCTCTATTTCCGGAATCGGAGGAAAGGATGCGGACGATCTGGCAGCGGGACTCCTTGCCGCCAGGAAGGACGGCCCCTTCCTTTCGGTGGAGGATTTCATAGACCGTACGGGCTGCTCAAAGAACAAGGCTGATAAGCTTCACGAAATGGGGCTTCTAGGCAATATCCCGGAGACAAACCAGCTGTCGCTGTTTGATCTGATGTAAGAAAGATTTTTAGGCTCCGCTGCGGGAAGCAGCGGAGCTTCTTAAACGGGCGGTTTTTCTAATCCGGAGCTGAAACGGAATTGTCAATCGTTTTTGAAAATGTCTCAAAATAATTCAAACATCAGCCCGGAAAGTTGATAAAGCTTTCCGGGCTTTAATCTGCGATCAGCCGGATAATACCTGTCGGCGGGATTTACGGGACCATTTGCAGGTTTCCCGGGTTGTACGCCATTTCGAAAAACCGATGGTTTCGGGGGTGCCGCTTCCCGGGGCAGGCACCCGCCATTTCACTGTTTTGGCGGTTCCGGGGGTGCCGCTTCCCGCGGCAGGCACCCTCCATTTCGAAAAAGCGATGGTTTC
>JAFVEU010000244.1 GCA_017475845.1 Lachnospiraceae bacterium
AAGTATACAATTATGAGAAAAACGGATACTATCTGGGAACTGATATCATAATATCCGAGGAATCGGAGGAAATGCCGCTTGACATTCAGCTTGTGGAACAGAAGCTAAGTATGTATTTTGGGTAGGGTATGTTGAAGTGCTTCAGTATTTCGAAAACGGTGATTTATTTGATTTTGCAGAGAGGTGCCTGCGGAATGAGGAAACAGCGAAAAGGCGGGTGCCAGTCATGTGGGGAGGTGCCTGCGGAATGAAGAAATCAGTGAAAGGCGGGTGCGGATTGGGCTGCGGAGTACCCGCCGGATAGAGATTCTGCGAAAAGGCAGGTGCCAGGCCCGTGGGGAGGTGCCTGCGGAATGAGGAAACAGGAGGGGGACTCCGGGTTACGGGAGAATCAGCCGGGGGATGCTCGATTGTATTACGCTCTCTGTTGTGGTAGAATCGAAAAAGCTATGATTCCGTTATCCTCTGCAGGAAGGAAAGCCTGAAAGCAATACATTCAAGCTTTCGCCGGTGACGCACAGGCTCGCCGCCCATGGGCGCTCCTCCCTGCGGTAAGGTACAAAAGATGACAGATATTCTGAATTTATCGGGAATGTATGATGGCTATGACCTGTCGTCCTTCGGGGAGATAAGGTTCATTGAATTAAAAGACCTTTCCGGCACCAGGCTCTATATCGATAAGGACAGCGAAGAGATCATAAAAGAGAAGATCCGGGGATCCCATTCCCTTATCCATCTTATCGATACGGGGGATCATCATTATATAACGAGGCTTTATCTGCATAATATTAAGGAAGCCTTTGACCTTTTGGTGTTTGATAATCATGATGACAGCCAGGAACCCGTGATAGAAGGGATGAAGTCCTGCGGTTCCTGGATAAGGGATGCGATGAGTGAGTTTCCGGATACGCTGTCAGCAGTAAAGCTTATACAGGGAAGGGACAGGATATCCCTGCTGAAAGGAACTTTTGACGGGAAAAGACCTCTGTATGTCTCCATTGATAAGGACGTGCTGAGTCCGGATGTCTGTCCTACGGACTGGGATCAGGGAGATATGGGGATCGAAGATCTGAAGGAACTGCTCTTTTCCGAGGGGAAAGGCAGGGAGATAAAGGGCTTTGATATCTGCGGGGGAGTTAAGGGTGACGGTATCCTGTACCGGGAAGAGGTACTTAAGAACCGGGAAACGGATCTTAAGCTTATCGCTTTTTTAAGAGAGATGTACTCCTTATGTTAAAGGAAAGACTTAGACAATTTATGTCCGGCAGATACGGCCATGATGACATGTCCCTCACCATGCTTGTTATAGCGGGGATATGTCTCCTTTTTGCTGCCTTGTCAAGAAACAGGAATGCCGCTTCTTTTTTTGTGGTCATTCTTATAGTGCTGGTGATCTGGAGTCTGTGGCGCATGCTTTCAAAAAACAGGGAAGCAAGGGAAAGAGAGAATATGATATTTAAGAAGCTGACAGGCGGGGCAACGGAAAGATCCGCGCCTTTTTTCAGAAGCATGAAGGAATGGTGGGGAAATATAAAGAGTATAAAGCCCTTTAAGAGCAATAAGACCTACGGCCTTAAAGCCTGTATTTATAAGTGCCCGGGCTGCGGAGTGGATGTGAAGGTCCCGGCAAACAAGGGAAGGATCATGGTTACCTGTCCCAAGTGCGGAAAAGAATTCGAGAGGGTCAGCTGATGAAGAAGCGTTCCGTGGCAAGGGTCATCGCCTTTCTGATATTTATCTCCTGTGCGGTCTATCTCGGATATTACGCCTACAGTGCAAGGACCAACTCGGATATGTCAGGACAGATGGCGGATACCGCATCAAAGGTGATATTCAGCCCCAGGGATAAGAAGACGGATAAGGTGGAGTTCAGTGACGGCTCCGGAGAAAAGAAGAGTCTTACCATACTGCCCCAGTACCAGAAGCTCTACGAGCAGAATAAAAACCTTATCGGCTGGCTCAGGGTAAAGGGGACGGCTATAGATTATCCGGTGATGAAGTCCTTAAACGGAAACGGCGAATTCTATCTGGATCACAATTTCAACGGGGAAGAGGACAGAAACGGCACTCTTTTCATGGATGACCTCTGCGATGTGGTAAAGCCTACGGAAAACTATATAATCTACGGCCACAACATGAAATCCGGGCAGATGTTCGGAGATCTGGACAATTATAAATCAAAGTCCTTTTTTGAAAACCATCAGATAGTACAGTTTGACACCATTTATGAAAGCGGCATCTATCAGGTTATGCTGGCGTTCCAGTCCCATGTGTATGAGGAAAATGTGATCGCCTTCAAGTATTATCAGTTCATAGATCCAGCTTCGGAAAAGGAATTTGAATCCGGGATCAATGAGATGAAGGCCATAGCCATCTATGATACCGGGATCACCGCAAAATACGGCGATAACCTGCTTTTCCTCTCCACCTGTGATTATGATGAAGAGAACGGAAGATTTGTGGTGCTCTGTAAAAAGATCGAAAAATAAGCACCCCTTCCGGGGCGGAGACGGAGCAGACTGATATTCACCGGAATAACAGGAAAAAGATCAAAGCATGGATTTAAGAGAATTTAAGTCGTTAACGGAAAATACAAGGATCTATCTGGACGGGGCCACGGGAAGCGAGCTCCAGAAGAGAGGTATGCCCTCCGGAGTGTGCCCCGATCTCTGGATATCGGAAAATCCGGAGGTGCTTATCGGCCTGCAGCTCGAGTATTTAAGGGCCGGCTCCCGGATAATCTATTCCCCCACCTTTACCGCAAACAGGATAAAGCTTTCGGAATTCGGTCTGGAGGACAGGGTTTATGAACTGAATAAGACCCTTGCAGGTCTTTCAAGGACTGCAATAGAACGTTTTCGTGAGGAGTGCCCTGATGCCCCGCCTGCCTATGTGGCCGGGGATCTTACCATGACTGGAAAATCGGTGGGATCCGGAGGAGAGCTCTCCTTTGAAGAGCTTATCGGTGTTTACAAGGAACAGGCGGATGCCCTGTCAAAAGCCGGAGCGGACCTTATGGTGGTGGAGACCATGATGAGCCTTCAGGAAACAAGGGCTGCGGTCATTGCCTGCAGGGAGGTCACGGAGCTTCCGGTAATGGCCACCCTTACCTTTGAAGAATCGGGAAGGACCTTGTACGGCACTGATCCGGTGACTGCCCTTATCACTCTTTCATCCCTGGGGGTTTCGGCCTTCGGCATAAACTGCTCCACGGGACCCAAAGAAATGCGCTCCATGATAGAGGAGCTTATAAAATATGCGGATATCCCCATCATCTGCAAGCCAAATGCAGGACTTCCGAGACTTGATGAAAAGGGGAAAACGGTCTATGAGCTGGATCCGGAGAGCTTTGCCCTTGAGATGGAGAATATAGCAGGGGCGGGAGCCCATATCCTTGGGGGCTGCTGCGGAACTTCTCCCGCTCACATAAGAGCCCTTAAAGCTCATACCGAGGGGATCCCGGTAAAGAAAAGCGTTTCCGGGGATAACAGGTATCTCCTTACCGGGGAGCGGCAGACCTGTGAATTTGACTTAAACAGCAGATTCTTCATAATAGGTGAAAGGATAAATCCCACGGGAAAAAAGGATCTCCAGGCCGAGCTTAAGGAAGGAGTCTTTGACCGGGTATGTGAATATGCCGAAGAGCAGGAGGAAATGGGAAGCAGGATCCTTGATATCAACATGGGAATGCCCGGTGTTGACGAGAAAGCCCTTATGCTCCGGGCTATTGACGAGGTAACGGGGGTGAGCAACCTCCCTCTTTCCATAGATACCAGCCATGTGGATATAATGGAGGCGGCTTTAAGGCTTTATCCCGGAAGGGCACTTATCAATTCCGTGTCCTATGAGAGCGCAAAATGTGAGCCCCTTCTTAAGATCGCCAGAAAATACGGAGCCATGTGCATCCTTTTACCCTTAAGTGACAAGGGTATACCCGGAAGTCTTGATGAAAAAAAGGATATAATAAACAAGCTGGTTGAAAAGGCTCTGAGCCTTGGGTTAAAGAAAAACGACCTGGTGGTGGACGGACTGGTGGGTACCGTTGGAGCCAATAAGGAAGCGGCTCTTGATACCTTAAAGACCATCAGATACTGCAGGGAGGAGCTTGGGATAGCTACGGTCTGCGGTCTCTCAAATATCTCCTTTGGCCTTCCGGAGAGAGTCTACGTGAATTCCGCCTTTCTCACCATGGCCATAAATGCGGGGCTTACCATGGCCATATGCAATCCGGGGCAGGAGAGCATAAGGATCTCTGCCCTGACCGGAGACCTTCTCATGGGAAAAGAGGGGGCGGATCTTTCATATATAGAATACATTTCTTTGATCGACAAGGGGGAGGAAAAGACTAAGCCAAAGGAAGAGCCGGAGGATCCGGTATTTGAAGCGGTATTAAAAGGCAGGAGGGAGCTGGCTCCGGAAGTGGTGAATAAAGCCCTGAAGGATGGGCGGAGCGCCGATGATATCCTGAACAGATCCCTGCTTCCCGCTATAAATAAGGTGGGAGAACTCTTTGATAAAAAGAGATACTTTTTACCCCAGCTCATAGCCAGCGCCGAAGCCATGAAGAAGGGCATTGACGTGCTGGAGCCTTATCTAAAGAAGGACGGAGGCTCTTTAGAATCGGCACCGAGCATTGTGATAGGTACCGTGGAAGGGGATATACACGACATAGGAAAAAACCTGGTGGTTATGATGCTAAAAAATCACGGCTTTGTGGTGACGGATCTGGGTAAGGATGTGTCAAAGGAAGCATTCTTAAAGGCGGCAAGAGAAAAAAATGCGGATATCGTTGCCATGTCCGCCCTTATGACCACCACCATGAAACAGATGAAGGCGACTATCGAGCATTTAAAGGCCAACGGATATGACGGGCGCTTCATGATAGGAGGAGCAGTGATCACCGAGGGCTATGCCGAAGAGATAGGTGCTTTCTATTCCAGGGATGCAGCAGATGCCGTAAAAGTGGCAAAGAATATAATGGAAAAGTAACGGAGGTTTTTATGACCGGTGCAGATGCTATAGCAAAATGTCTGATAAAAGAGGGAGTGGATACAATTTTCGGATATTCGGGAGTCGCCATCGACCCCTTCTGGAACAGTGTGGGAAAGGAAAAAATAAGGACCGTACTGGTGCGTACCGAACAGAATGCAGGACATGCGGCCAGCGGATATGCAAGGACCCTTGGAAAGACCGGAGTCTGTGCCGTGACCAGCGGCCCGGGAGCTATGAATCTCCTTACGGGTATCGCCACTGCCTATGCGGATTCCATCCCCCTTGTGTGCATTACTGGACAGGTAAACACCGACCAGATAGGATCGGATGTTTTTCAGGAAGTGGATGTGACCGGAGCGGCTGAATCCTTCGTAAAATACAGCTATCTTATAAGGGATGTTAAGGAGATACCCCGTATAATGCACGAGGCCTTCTATGTGGCGTCTACGGGAAGAAAGGGACCGGTGCTGATCGACATCCCTTCAGATGTACAGCTGCAGCGGATCTCCGACTTTGACTATCCCGATGATGAGCCGAAGATGAGTACCTATAAGCCCACCATAAAGGGTAATGCAGTACAGATAAAGAAGGTGATAAAGGTACTGGAAAATGCGAAGAAGCCCCTTATTATCGCAGGGGGCGGCGTTTTCCTGTCCAATGCGAAGAAGGATCTCCGTTCCTTTGTGGAGAGGCACCAGATACCCGTGGTTTCAACCATGATGGGCATAGGAGTACTGCCTACAGACCATCCCATGTACTACGGTATGGTGGGGAATAACGGAAATTCCTGCGCCAACCGGGCCATGAGGGAGTGCGATACCCTGCTGATGGTGGGCGCCAGGGTGGCAGACCGGGCGGTGGCCGCACCGGATATGACCTTTGACGGAAAGGTGCTGGTACACATGGATGTGGATCCTGCCGAGATAGGTAAAAACGTGGGACCCACAATTCCCATAGTTGGAGATATCAAGCATATATTCGCGGATTTCATAGAGGCGGAATTTAAGGACAAACACGAGACCTGGGTAAATATGCTGGATCTTTACAGGGATTCCATGAAGGAGGAGCATCATTCCTCCCCTGATTTTGTGAATCCCCAGATCTTTGTGCGTAAGCTCTGCACTGCCATGAGGGATGATGCGGTATACGTGGCCGATGTGGGCCAGAACCAGCTCTTTTCCTGCAGAAATATCATAATGCGTGACAGGAACAAGTTTTTTACCAGCGGCGGAATGGGTACCATGGGATATTCCATACCCGCGGCCATGGGCGTTAAAGCGGCGGAAAGAAAGACCCAGGTCATCGCTGTCTGCGGTGACGGCGCCTTCCAGATGTCAATGATGGAGCTTGCCACCATTAAACAGTTTGATCTCCCGGTCAAGATAGTCGTGGTGAGAAATGAATATCTGGGACTGGTGAGGGAGCATCAGGGTCATAATTATGACGGAGAATACAACATGGTATATCTGGGTAAGGATCCGGATCTCGGCAGGCTTTCTGAGGCTTATGGCATCAGGTATATCCTGGCGGAGAACATGAAGGATATTGACGAAAAGATATCGGATTTCCTTTCCGGCGATGATGCTGTGATCCTGGAAGTGCTTACGGATCCTGAAGAGGACGTTTTTAAGGAGTAAATGCCATATGAAGAAAATATATTCTGTGCTGGTGGAAAACAGATCCGGTGTGCTTTCCAAGGTTTCCGGCCTTTTTGCGAGAAGGACCTTTAACATCGATTCCCTGGCAGTGGGGGAAACGGAAGACAGCAATATATCCTGCATGACCATTGTTTCCAGCGGTGATAACCGGACTCTTGAACAGATCGAAAAGCAGCTGAACAAAAAGCTGGATGTCATAAAGATCAAGACCTTTGAAGAAGAGGAAGCCATCAGCCGTGAGCTCATGCTCATAAAGGTCAAGTACAATAAGAGCAACAGACGTGAGATTATGGAGACCTGTCAGGCCATGAAGGCGGATATTGTGGATATCGGAAAATACCAGATGATGATACAGATCTGCGACACTCCGGAAAGGACTGCGCTTCTCGTGAAGCTCCTTAAAGGTGTCAGTATTGTGGAACTTGCCCGTACCGGCACACTTGCGCTTTCAAAGTGCGAGATATAGTGATATAATGTTACGACATGAGCGCCAAAGGTTCGGAAGATGTTTGAACCTGTTCAAAAAGCCCTTTGGTCCCGGACGCCCGGATCCTGTTACAGATCCCGGATAAAGAGGGCAGAGCGATAAAGGATGCGACCTGATAATATGCAGAAAAAAGTATTTCAGTTACTTGTAGACAACACCTCCGGCGTTTTAAGCCGTATAGCCGGACTCTTCGCAAGAAGAGGATATAATATCGACAGTATCACCGCCGGTGTCACTGCGGATCCCAGATATACCAGGATCACCATAGTGACGGACGGGGATGATGAGATACTGGAGCAGATAGAAAAGCAGCTCTCAAAGCTTATCGATGTCAGGGATATAAGGGTTCTTGAGCCTGACAAATCCGTATACAGGGAACTGTGCATGATAAAGATAGAGGCTGATGCAAAGAGCCGTCAGGGGATCATAGCCTTGGCCGATGTTTTCAGAGCCAATGTGGTGGATGTGGCATCGGATTCGCTTATCGCTGAGATCACCGGAAGCCAGTCGAAGATCGACGCCTTTATCGACCTCTTATCTGATTTCCGTATTTTAGAGATCGCCCGCACCGGTATCGCAGGACTGCAGAGAGGCACGGAAGGGGTCATCTGGCTTGAGGAAGAGGATCCGAGATATTAGGATGATCACGGCATTTGCCGGTTATCATATAAAAAAGAAGGAGAAAAAATGCTATGGGATTAAATGACACAAACCCGATCTACTACGAATCTGACTGTAATCTTTCCGTTCTGGACGGAAAGACCATCGCCATCATCGGCTACGGAAGCCAGGGACATGCTCACGCCCTGAACCTTAAGGATTCAGGCTGCAATGTCATCATCGGTCTCTATGAGGGATCAAAGTCCTGGAAAAAGGCCGAGGAACAGGGACTTAAGGTCTACACTGCCGCAGAGGCAGCAAAGAGGGCCGACATCATCATGATCCTTATCAATGATGAGAAGCAGGCAAAGATGTATAACGAGTCCATCAAGCCCAATCTGGAAGCAGGAAACGTGCTGATGTTCGCCCATGGTTTCAACATCAGATATAAGCTTATCGTGCCTCCCGCAGACTGCGATGTTGTCATGATCGCACCCAAGGGCCCCGGCCACACAGTAAGAAGCGAATATCAGGCAGGCAAGGGTGTTCCCTGTCTTATAGCCGTTGAGCAGGATTACAGCGGCAAGGCAAAGGATATAGGTCTTGCTTATGCACTGGGTATCGGCGGTGCAAGGGCAGGGGTTCTCTGGACCACCTTCAAGACCGAGACGGAGACCGACCTCTTCGGTGAGCAGGCAGTGCTCTGCGGCGGCGTATGCAAGCTCATGCAGACCGGTTTCGAGGTTCTGGTTGAGGCGGGCTATGACCCCAGAAATGCTTATTTCGAATGTATCCATGAGATGAAGCTGATCGTTGACCTTATCTATCAGTCAGGCTTCAAGGGAATGCGTTATTCCATTTCAAATACCGCTGAGTATGGCGACTATACCACAGGACCCAAGATCATCACCGATGAGACCAAGGAAGCCATGAAGAAGGTGCTGGCAAATATCCAGGACGGAACCTTTGCAAAGGATTTCCTTCTCGATATGTCCGATGCCGGCGGAAGGGTTCACTTCCAGGCACTCCGCGACAAGGCGGCAGAGCATATCTCAGAGCAGTACGGTGAGGAGATCAGGAAGCTTTACAGCTGGTCTGACGAGGATAAGCTCATAAACAACTGACCTGATAAGCCGTATCCACATGGCTGTCAGCCGGACAACCGAAAAATCCGGGGCGGGAATGATCCCGCCCCTTTAGTTTACCTGAAACCTGTTTTTAATATGGAAATGAGGTAGTCCCTTAAGCGGGGATCTGACAGCAGATCTTCCGTGAGAGGGACAAAACTGTTTCTGCTCTTATGATCTTTCTTAAATACCGGGGCGCCGGGTAAGGTAAAGCCCTCCGGCAGAGGGATGAAGTCCCCGCTTTTTCTGATATAGCAGTTGGCGGCGGTGGCATTCTGAACGCTGCCCTTTTCCCTTAAATATCCGAGAGTCTTAAGTATTGCGGTATCCTCCGAAGGGATATAGTGATAGTCTTTGTAATTCTCAAAAAAGTGCTTTAATTCCCCGTTGAAAACCGGGATATGGAGCGCGCCTTCCTTTCCGGAGGTTTCAAGGAAGAGCCTTAAGTCGTGGAAGAGATAGGGCTCCGGCACTGCTTCCGGAAGCTCAAAGCGGATAAGGAGCTCGTAAGACCTTTCGCCGTCAAAGCCTGTATGGCAGGAAATGCGGGCGTCCTTAAGCTTAAAAAGCTCTTCTCCGGAGAACTCGCCGGCCTCCTCCGCACATTTGAATATTTCCGTATAGGAGACGACGGAGAGGATTTCCGCCATGCCATAAACATCTTCCCTGTTATGTGTTATGAGGAGCTTTTCTATCTCCTTATCTCCGGTCCTTTCGTATTCCCGGTAATATGGTATCAGTTCCCCTCCCGAATATCTGTCTTCCCGGTTTACCTTCAATATCCTTTCCACGGATTTCTGGTTCATATGAGAGAGACCGAAAGCCTTTCTGTACCTGTTTATCATGCGGTAGATGTCCGTTCCCTCATATTGGGAAAGGATATGGGGCAGCTCCACACCGTTTATCTCATAGCGTTTTTTAAGAAAGGGGATATCAAAGCGCTCACCGTTAAAGGTTATGAGTCTGGCGGGTTTTCCGGCGAAAACCCTGCTTAATTCCTTGAGTATCTCAGGTTCTTCCCTTTCGGATTCCGCAAGGATCAGCTTTAAGTCCCATCTTCCATCTTTGCTGTCTTTTACCGGAAAGAGCAGGCCTATAAGGTAGACAGAGGAGGTTTCCCTCTTTAACCCGGTGGTCTCGATGTCAAGGAATACCCCTTCATCTCCCCACAGTCTGAAGTAAAGATCTTCATTTGAAATTGTGTCCGTAAAGTTGTCAATTATCTTCATATTTGGTATGATAACATATCAGAGCAGATATGAGCGTCACGATTTTTATATGACGGCCATATCTCGATTTTTGTGTATAAAGAGAGGGAAGGTAGGATGTCAGATTCAAGACCGAGGTTCACCTTTGACGGCGGCATTCATCCGGGCAACAGGAATAATAAAGATATTTCCAAAGACAAGCCCATAAAAGATGTGCTTCCGAAGGGTGATCTAGTGTACCCTGTTTCCCAGCACATCGGTGCTCCGGCTAAGCCCGTGGTGAATGTGGGAGATAAGGTGAAGGCAGGACAGCTGATCGCCGAAGCGGGAGGCTTCGTATCAGCCAATATCTATGCCACCGTAAGCGGAACGGTTAAAGCCATTGAAAAGCACAGGGTTCCTGTGGGTGACATGGTAATGTCCGTCATTGTGGAGAATGACGGACTTTACGAGGAAGTGGAATATCCCGAGGCAAAGCCTTTGGACGAGATCGGCAAGGATGAGATAATTGCCGCCGTAAAGAATGCGGGTATCGTGGGAATGGGAGGAGCCGGTTTCCCCACTCATGTGAAGCTCTCCCCGAAGGATCCCTCAAAGATAGATTACGTGATAGGGAACTGCGCGGAGTGCGAACCCTATCTTACCTCGGATTACCGCAGGATGATGGAAAATCCCGAGCTTGTCATAGGAGGGATGAAGTGCGTATTGAAGCTTTTCGATAACGCAAAGGGCATTATCGCCATTGAGGACAATAAGCCCGATGCCATCGAGCTTCTTACAAAGCTTACCAAGGACGAGCCAAGGATCGATGTCTATGCCTTAAAGACCAAGTATCCCCAGGGATCCGAGCGCCATATCATCTACGCCTGCACGGGAAGAGCCATCAATTCAAAGATGCTTCCGGCAGATGCGGGATGTATCGTCGATAACTGCGATACACTGGTTGCGATACATGAAGCGGTGACAAAGAATATCCCCCTTATGTACAGGATAGTCACAGTTACCGGCGATGCCGTAAAGGATCCCAGGAATTTCAAGGTCCGCTGCGGCACCAATTATAAGGAACTGATAGAAGAGGCCGGAGGGTTTGTTACTGAGCCCGGCTGTGTGATCTCCGGCGGTCCCATGATGGGCTTCTCCTTATTTGATCTGGATGTGCCCGTGACCAAGACCAGTTCCGCCCTATTATGCATGAAGTATGACGAGGCGGCAAACGCTGTGGAAAGCGCCTGCATCAACTGCGGAAGATGCGTGAGCGCCTGCCCGGAAAAGCTGATCCCCAGCCAGCTTGCCACCTATTCGGAGTTTGAGGACTACGAAGCCTTTAATAAGCTTTTCGGAAAGGAATGCATAGAGTGCGGTTCCTGTTCCTATGTCTGTCCCGCTAAGAGGCAGCTGGCACAGTCCATTAAGTCCATGAAGAAGCTGTCCATAGGCCGTGACAGGGCTATGGCCGCAGCAGAGAAGGCCAAAGCCGAGGCTAAGGCAAAGGCTGAGGAAGAAGCCAAAGCAAAGGCCGAAGAAGAAGCAAAAGCCAAAGAAGAAAAGAAAGGTGGTGAGGAATGATGGCTGAAGAAACAAACAGGCTTATGAGTGTTACTTCCAATCCACATATAAGGGACAGCTGGACCACCCAGAAGATCATGATGCATGTGATCATCGCCCTTATGCCCGCCACTCTTTTCGGAGTCTGGCATTTCGGAGCCTACACCATTGCAGTCATCCTTGTGACGGTGATATCCTCCATGTTCTTTGAGTATCTATATGAAAAGCTGATGAAGCTTCCCGTCACCGTAAGCGACGGATCGGCAGCCCTTACAGGGCTTCTCCTGGCGCTCAACATGCCGCCCAGGATTCCTTTATGGATCTGCGTCATCGGTTCACTGGTGGCCATAGTCCTTGTAAAACAGCTTTTCGGAGGCCTGGGACAGAATTTCATGAACCCGGCTCTTGGGGCCAGGTGTTTCCTTGTTATTTCCTTCGCCTCATATATGACCAATTTTGCATATGACACTTATTCCGGAGCCACCAGCCTTATGAAGCTTAAGTCCGGAGAGCTGGTGACCACCTTTGAGATGGTCATCGGAAACGAGATGGGAACCATCGGAGAAGTATCCGTACTGGCTGTTGTCATCGGCGCCTGCTACCTTATACTTCTGGGGATAATCGATCTCACCATCCCCGGCACCTATATTGTTTCTTTCGTTGCATTCTGGTGCATTTTCGGAGGGCACGGCCTGGATCCCTACTACTTAACGGGAGAGCTGGCCGGCGGCGGACTTATGCTGGGCGCCTTCTTTATGGCCACCGACTATGTTTCAAGCCCCATTACCTTTAAGGGTAAGATAATCTACGGTATCATCCTGGGAATACTCACCGGGGTGTTCCGTGTGTTTGCATCCGGAGCGGAGGGCGTTTCCTATGCCATAATCATCGGAAACCTTCTGGTTCCCCTTATAGAAAGGTGGACAGTGCCCAAGTGCTTCGGCTATGTAAAGCCTGAAAAAGGAGGTAAGGGAGCATGACTAAAGAAGTAAGGAATACTCTTTTGATGACTGCTTTTGCTCTGTTCTTCGGGCTGATCTTAGGGCTGGTACATGAAGTTACCGCAGGCCCCATTGCAGCCCAGAAGGAAAAGGCCTTAAAGGAGGCCTATCAGGCGGTTATCCCCGAAGCCACCGAATTCAACGATATCGGGGTTACTCCCGAGGGAGCTCAGGAAGCCATTAAAGACGGAGATTTTAACGCGGAGATCACCTCCGTTAAGGAAGCCGTTGCGGATGATATGGCCATAGGATATGTCATTGATGTTGTGAGCCACGGCGGCTACGGCGGAGATATTGCTTTTTCCATGGGAGTTGATGAGGGAGGCTCGATACTCGGGATATCCATTACTTCCATCAGCGAGACTCCGGGTCTCGGAATGAGGGCCAAAACGGATCCTTCTTTCTGTGAGCAGTTCCTGAATAAGGAGCCGGGCACGGAATTTGTTCTGGGTGAAAATGTGGATTCCATAACCAGCGCCACGTTCACGTCCCGCTGTATCACAAGGGGCGTTAACGCTGGACTTGCTTATGTAGATTATGTACTGGGAGGTGGAGAGATAAAATGAATTTAACGGAAAATACGCCTCTTGAACGTTTATTTAACGGGATCGTCCGGGAAAACCCCACTCTTGTAATTGTCCTTGGAATGTGTCCCACACTGGCGGTTACGACCTCCGCCATGAACGGAATAGGCATGGGCCTTTCCACCACCGTGGTGCTCTGCCTTTCAAACCTCTTTATATCGCTCCTTCGGAATGTGATACCCGATGAGATAAGGATACCTTCATTTATCGTTATCATCGCATCCTTCGTTACAATGGTGGATATGCTGATGCAGGCATATACGCCGGAGCTTTATAAATCCCTGGGGATATATATTCCCCTTATCGTTGTCAACTGTATAATCTTCGGACGTGCGGAAGCCTATGCATATAAGAACAAGCCCTTGCCCTCTTTCTTTGACGGCATTGGAATGGGGCTTGGTTTTACCCTTGCCATTACAGTTATGGGCTTCTTCCGTGAGCTTATCGGATCCGGTGCAGTATTCGGACAGCCTCTGGGAAACCTTCCCGCTTATGCGCCTTCAATCTTTGTCATGGCTCCCGGAGCATTCCTGGTACTGGCCATAATGATCACCATCCGGGCTCATATCATCAATACCATCGAAGCTAAAAAGGGTGTCCGCCTTGCGGTTACCCATACGGATGAAGAGGGGTCTGAGTGCAGCAGCTGCGCCATGAGATTCAGCTGTGCCGGAAAATTCCAGAAGGTTGAGGAAATGATGGCTGCAAACAAGGCAGCAAAGGAAGCTGAAGCAAAGAAGGCCGAAGAAGCTGAGAAAGCTGCTGAAGCAAAGAAAGCCGAAGAAGCTGTTAAGGAAGAGCCTGAAAAGGCTGAAGCTGAAGAAGCCGCTGAAGAAGTAAAAGAAAAAGCAGCGGAAACAGCAGAGGAAACTCAGGAAGAAATAAAGGAAGAGGCAGCAGAAGAGAAGGCAGAGGAGGATAAGGCATGACTACTACATCTTTGATCTCAATTCTTATAATGAGCATGCTCATTAACAACGTGGTGCTGTCACAGTTCCTCGGCATCTGTCCCTTCCTCGGGGTTTCCAAGAAGGTGGAGACTGCTTCCGGAATGGGAGCGGCGGTAATATTTGTCATAACCCTTTCAAGTGTGATCTGCGGACTGATATACCATTTTATCCTCCATCCCCTGGGGCTCGATTACCTGAATACCATAGTATTTATCCTGGTAATAGCCGCTTTGGTACAGTTTGTGGAGATGTTCTTAAAGAAGGCTATACCCTCCCTTTACAAGGCACTGGGTGTATATCTCCCTCTTATCACCACCAACTGTGCGGTTCTCGGCGCCGTTCTCTTAAATGTACAGCATGAGTACAACATTTTAGAAGGGATCGTAAACGGGTTTGCAACCAGCGTGGGTTTTGCCCTGTCAATAGTGATCCTTGCGGGGCTCCGTGAGAAGATGCAGTATAACCGCATTCCCAAGGCGGTTCAGGGATTCCCCTTCACGATGTTTACAGCTTCTCTTATGGCTATAGCATTCTGCGGATTTTCAGGATTAAAGTAAGGAGGACAGCA
>JAFVEU010000245.1 GCA_017475845.1 Lachnospiraceae bacterium
AGGATAGAGGAAAAGATAACGAGCGATACCGTAGCTATCATGCCTGTTCATGTCTATGGGAATATGTGTGATGTGAAAATGATAGATGAGATCGCGAAAAAGCACGGTCTTAAGGTTATTTACGATGCGGCTCATACCTTCGGCGTAAAGCTTTTTTACGAAGGGGAATGGAGAGGGAGCGGATCCTTCGGGGATCTTTCCTGTTTTTCCTTCCATGCCACAAAGGTATTCAATACCATAGAAGGGGGCGCAGTCTGCTGCAGTACGCGATCTCAGGCTGAAAGGATAAAGAGCTTAAGGGATTTCGGCATCGTGGATGAGGAGACGGTGAGCGACATATCGCCGAATGCCAAGATGAATGAGTTCTCTGCCTGCATGGGGCTCTGTAATCTCCGCCATGTGGACTCCGAGATAGAAAAACGGAGGGCGGTAAATGACGCCTACAGGGAAGCCCTTAAGGATGTGCCGGGAATAAGGCTCCTCACGGAAAAGGAAGATCAGAGGAATAATTACGCCTACTTCCCCATATTTGTGAACAGGGATGAATATGGCGCTTCACGGGATGAGTTATTTTTGATCCTTAAGAAAAACGGCTACGGATCCAGAAAGTATTTTTATCCTCTGGTCACCGATACGGACTGCTATAGGGACAGCTTCAAAAGCGCCGATACTCCGGTGGCGGAGAGGCTTGCCGCCTCGGTCCTCACCATTCCCATGTATGCGGATCTGGGTGCCGGTACGGCCCGCAAGATAGCGGAAGTGATCAGATCACACGGAAATAAATAAAACGCTTTTCAATTCTGCGTATATTTGGTAAAATATCTGAGGTGTGTATATCAAACATAGTTTTCGGGGCTGTAGTTCAGTTGGGAGAACGCTTGCATGGCATGCAAGAGGTCGCCGGTTCAAGTCCGGTCAGCTCCTTTGTTCATGCCGGCCGGTGAAACCGGTTGGTTTTGTTGTGTTTTTTTCTTTTTCTTTATTTCAATATGGGCAAAAGAATTCAGAATTATGTAGAATTTATAAAAGCCTTTGATATCAACGGCTGTTCAAAAGAAGAAGCTGAAAGGATGAGGGATGAGATGACCGAACAGATGGATCTTTTCATCCGTGAAAGACTTGTCCAGCTTCTTTTGATAATCGCCATTGCGCTTCTCACCATGATGTGCTATATCTGCGTTCAGGTGTCAAACAGTACGATCTTCATGCTTTTAGCCATGCTGCTCATCATCCTGCTGATACCCCTTATCCGCCTGTATTTTATCTTTGATACCGGCCTGCAGAGTATTTACGAATACTATGACAGGATCACCGAGAAGGCGGCGGGCATGAGAGTGGTTCCGGAAAATGTGCAGCCCGGAAAGATCTTCCAGCGCCGGAAGGGCGTGGACAGGAGATGGCATGACGTGCCTGTCAAGGTTGAACGGAGAAGAGGAGAGAGGAGAAAGAAAAAGCAGGATGGGCCTGATAAGCCGGATCTGGACTGGGATATCTCCGAAGCGGCGGAGGACGATTCCTGGCTGAGGGATGACGAGGTCCACGGCTCGGTTTCGGGAGTAGGCGACCTGCTTGAATAGATAAGTACAGGGTGTTCTATGGATAACCGGAGAAACTTTGCTTCAGTGAGCAAAGCAAGAAAAAACAATCGCTATCTTATAGATAACGATGTGAACATCAACCGCGTCACTGCTAATTTTATCCCATGGATACTGGTGACGGTGCCTCTTGTTGCCCTTCTCAGATATCTGAACATCTTTCACATGCCGGTGATCCATCTGGTGATCTACGGCTTTGTTGCAGCTTTTGTGTCACTGTCCACTGCATTGGTGAACAGGATGTCTTCCAACAGCACCTTTAAGAAGTATTATAATATCCTGGCCCTTTCTCTCGGAGTCTTTGCCACGGCCCTGATGCCCCGGGTGGGGATCTGGATCACTTTTATCCTTTCCACTATCATTTCGCTTTTCTATATCGACCCGCTCCTTACAATGATATCAGCTGTTTTTAATTATGTCCTGATGCTGGTGTCCATGTGGTTCAGGGTTGCGAACTGGGTGGAGAACAGGACTATACTGGGGATAGGCGGAAGGAGCCAGATCGCCATCTATATCAGTTACATTCTGGGACTGACCATAGAATTCGTGGTAGTGGTGCCCATGCTTTACTATATCGCAAAGACCGAGGAGGAGCATATCATCAGGGAGGATAACCTGATGGCAGAGGTGCGCTCCGATGAGGAAAGATATTCCCTGGCCTTTGAGAATTCCAACGACATTATCTTTGATTATGACTACATAAAGGATGAGTTCGTGTCCTTCGGAACCTTTGATAACCATGAAAACGGAAAGTCGGCGGGCAAGACCATCTACAGTAATTTCATCACCATGGTGCTGAATCCCGGGAAGAAGATATATCCCCTGGATGTGGAAAAGATCAGGTTCTTTATGGAGGGCAAGCTCACCGGTCCCATAGAGTTCAGATATCATAAGAACGAGGATGATGAGTACAGGTGGTTTTCCGTTGAAGGACAGATAGTCTACAGTGATGAGACGGGAGATCCGGAGCGGGGAGTCGGCAGGATAAAGGACATTACCGATGAAAAGAGGGAGGAGCAGAACCTCCTTGAGAGAGTGGCGAGAGACAGGGTCACAAACTTCATCCTGTGGGATGTGGGCTTAAGGCTGCTTTCGCAGAAAACCGCGGATGAGGGGGCTAATACTGCTGCCAGCATCTGTTATATCCACTTTAATAATTTAAAGGAGATCTCCGATTCCCAGGGACGGGTGTTCATGGAAGCGGTGATCGAGCGTATAGCGGAGAATATAAGGGCCTTTACAGAGGAAGCGGATCTGAAGATAAGGATCTCGGAGAATTCCTTTGCGGTGTATTTCAACGATCCCATGGATGACGTGCTGGAGCTTTTTGATTCCAGGATGAAGGAGGCCCTTGAGAGCATAAATATCAATAAGGGTGAGGACGGGAAGCTGGATTACTCCCTGACCTATTTCCATGGTCTTGCGGATCTCATGGATTCCATGCCCATGGAGGAAAAGTTCCAGATGAACGCCGGTAATGAGACCCAGAAGGAGAATTCCTACTTCGGGGATATCATACCCTTTGTATTCAATGTGCTGCAGCGTTCCACGGAGCTTCAGAGTGCCGTTGACATGACCCTTAACAGGATCAGCAACCAGTTTGACATCGACTATATCCATATATTGGAGAGAGACAGCACAACAACCCTTGAGAACTTCTCATGCATAGCGGAATTTGACAGATCGCCCCGTCTCGGCTGCCCCTTCCTTGGCAGGAAATTCAATGTGGATAAGGACGACTTTGAAAAAGCAAAGGAAATGCTGGAGCATGAAAGCGTTATCAGGGTCAACAGCGGATTCTTCGATCGTATAAAGGGAGATACCGCAGACTTCCTGGATACCTTAAACACCTCCGGACTCCTCTGTTTCTTAAGGTCCGAAGACGAGATCAGGGGCTGCATCTACTATGAAAAAAATGACAAGAGTTATGAATGGCCCCAGGAGCTGGTGGATGCCCTGTCCGAGCTTTCCTCCATTATCGCTTCCTTTATCCTGAAGCAGATGGCGGATCAGGCCAGTGCGGCAAAGTCCAATTTCCTGTCCTCCATGTCCCATGAGATAAGGACTCCCATGAATGCCATAGCAGGCTTTTCCGAGCTCATTCTCTCGGAAAAGAACATTTCCGAAAAGACCAAGAACTATGCGGGAAATATAAGATCCTCTGCCAACAACCTCCTGGGGATAATAAACCAGATACTTGATTTTTCAAAGATAGAGTCGGGAAAATTCGAGATAATAGAGGACGATTATGCCGTATCCTCACTCCTTAACGATATCACCAGCATCATAGGGGTACAGATATCCGAGAAGCCGGTGAGATTTATAGTAAATATCGGAAAGCATATACCGGAAGGGCTTTACGGGGATGTGATGAGGATCAGACAGATATTTATCAATATCCTGAACAATTCCGTTAAGTATACAGACAGGGGTGAGATAGAGCTGAATGTGGACTGGAAGCAGAAGGATCAGGACAGCGGAGAGCTGATAGCTTCGGTCAGGGATACGGGAATAGGGATAAAGGACGAGGATATGCCGAAGCTTTTCGAGTCCTTCATGCAGATAGATACCAGAAGAAACAGGGGCATAACCGGCACCGGGCTGGGTCTTGCGGTTTGCAAGAATCTGATAAACCTGATGAACGGCCATATTGAGGTCAAAAGTGTTTACGGTGAGGGTTCCACCTTCTCTTTCTCCATCCCCCAGAAGGTTATCGATCCCTCGGAGACCAGTTTTGTATACGGAGAGGTTATGACTGCTCCGGGAGAATTCGCCCTGTCCTTTGTGTGCCCCGATGTCAGGATACTTGTTGTGGATGATAACAGGGTGAACCTGGAGGTGGCAAAGGGACTGATGAGCCGCTACGGCGCAGATATAGATGAAGCGATGAGCGGAGCGGAGGCTCTGGCCCGGCTGGAGGATAACGGGCCCTATGACGTGATCTTCATGGATCACATGATGCCCGGAATGGACGGAATAGAGACCACCGTAAAGATCAGGGAAGAAGGATATACCCTGCCTGTCATCGCTCTTACGGCGAATGCCATAAAGGGAGTGGAGGCGGAATTCCTGAACGCGGGAATGAACGATTATCTCACAAAGCCCATAGAGCTTAAGCGGCTTGAGGAGATAATGGACAGATGGATACCGGAGAACAGGAAGAAAACCTCTCCGGATGAGATAAGCAGGGTTTCCGACAGGGTCAACGCTCCCGGAGCCATGCCGGACGAACCGGATCCGGAAAATGCTCCCTGGCTTTCCGCCTTAAAGCATGTGAATACCGATGCCGGACTTAAGAGCTCCTTAAATGATCCGGAAATGTATAAGACACTCCTTACATCCTTTATAGATTCCAATGATCCGGAACTCTTAAACAGCGAGCTGGAGGGCAGGGATCTTAATGCCTACCAGGTTTCGGTCCACGCCTTAAAGAGCTCTTCCAGATACATAGGAGCGGAGCAGCTTTCGGAGCTTGCCAGAGTGCAGGAGGAGCTTGCAAAGGAGCGGAATGAGGAAGAGGTAAAAAAGAACCAGCCTGAGCTTATAAGGCTCCTTGAGGAAGTTCTTTCCGAGGTGCGGGATGCCCGGGAGCTCTTTGAAAGCGGGAATAATAACATCCGTTCTGACGGGGTCACGGAGGTGCTGTCCAGAGAGGACGGTATAAGCAGGCTTAACGAGATAAGCTCCCTCCTTAAGGACATGGAGTCTGATGAAGCCGAGGAAAAGCTTATGGAATTCCTCTCATTTGACGGTATTCCGGGGGAAGTGGTGTCCGAGTCCAGAAAAGCCCTCGGGCACATAAGGGATTTTGATTATGATGAGGGAATAGATGCCATAGGCAACGCTCTGAGGAGTTGGTGAAACGTCCGGTGGACGTTTCACGGGCACGTTTTGACGCACCGAGTGCGTCAGTGCCCCGCATGAAACGTCCAGTGGACCCTTCACGGGCACTGACGCACCGGGTGCGTCAGTGCCCCGCATGAAACGTCCTTTTTCTATCTGCTTTTCAAATATTCAGGTATTATGTTATAATAATCTTTAGTTTAAAATGAGAACTATAAAGGGAGATGGTCAGTATCATGCAAAAAGTACTTGCCCTTGCATCAACAATCGATAAAATGAAGGAGCTGCAGCACGGATTTGAGGGGATCTATCAGGTAAAGAGCAGCCTTGTCACAAATAATATCCTTGCGGAGGTCGGTTCATTTGTCCCCGAGTGTATCGTGGTATATCTGGAGAGCGCGATGCGTCAGCGTCTCTTTCCCATGATGGACTTCAGGGAGGATGAGAGATTCAAGGAGATCCCCATGCTCCTTATCGCCAATGAAAAGGACAGAGAAGTGTTTGAGAGCAATATCCTCTACGGACCAAGCTACGAGCTTCCGGAGTACAGCTCAATGGAATCCATAAGGACTGCAATAGACAGGCTTATGGCTGCTTCAGGGATCAAGAAGCATATACTTGTGGTGGATGACGATCTGGTGGCCCTTAAGGTTGTAAAGGGCTATCTTGAGAAAAATTTCAAGGTGACCTGCGTAAAGTCAGGTGCCCAGGCGCTGAAGTTCCTGGAAAAGCAGTTCCCGGACTGCATACTCCTTGACTGTTATATGCCGGAGATGGACGGACCCACCACCTTAAAGAAGATAAGGATAATGGACAGAGGCGGAACAGTGCCGGTGGTCTTTTTGACAGGTAATTCGGAAAAGGATATGGTGATGAGAAGTCTTTCGCTGCATCCCAGCGGCTTCCTTCTTAAACCGGTCAATCAGAAGGAGCTTATCGAAAAACTGAATGAACTGGTATAACTGCCGCTATTATGCCGCTAAAGCGGCCAGGATCCGGCGCAGTAAACGCCAAGGTAATAAGAGCTTTGTCGTTTGCTATAACAGAAAGGAGCGGCACAAAGCACAGTATGAATATCCTTCTTATAGTATCAGGTTCCATAGCGGCATATAAGGCCGCGGACCTGTCACACAGCTTCAAAAAAGCGGGATTCGATGTAAATGTCATTATGACGGGGAATGCCGCTTTCTTTATTAATCCCATAACCTTTGAGACCCTGACGGGAAACAAATGCATTATCGACACCTTTGACAGGAATTTCGACTTCAAGGTAGAGCATGTGAGCTTAGCCAAGGCAGCGGATCTGGTGCTCATTGCCCCGGCCTCGGCAGATATCATCGGAAAGGTGGCAAACGGTATAGCGGACGATATGGCTACCACCACCATAATGGCAGCCACCTGCCCGAAGATGATAGCTCCTGCCATGAATACCGCCATGTACGAGAATCCCATAGTTCAGGACAACATAAAGAAGCTTGTGAGCTACGGCTATGAGATCATCGAACCGGGCACGGGGCTTCTGGCCTGCGGAGACGAGGGAAAAGGAAAGCTTGCGGATATCAATGATATCTATACCCTGGTCATGAGGAGGATCTCCCGGGAGCATGATCTTGAAGGGAAAAAAGTGCTTATCACCGCAGGTCCCACCGAGGAGTCCATAGATCCGGTGAGATACATAACCAACCATTCCTCCGGGAAGATGGGCTACGCCTTAGCGGAGGCCGCTGCGGACAGGGGGGCGATCGTCACTCTGGTGTCAGGCCCCACAGCCATAAAGAAGCCTCTGGGAGTGGATACCGTGGATGTGGTTTCCGCAGGAGATATGGCGAAAGCGGTATTTGAGAGGCAGAAGGATCAGGACATCTTTATCTTTGCCGCTGCGGTTGCGGATTTCAGGCCGGTGGACACCGCCTCCGAAAAGATAAAGAAAAAGGATGGGGAAGCACCTGTTATTAAATTGGAACGGACAGTGGATATCCTTGATACGGTGGGGCACAGCAGGGAAGAGGGGCAGTATATCTGCGGCTTTGCCATGGAGACAGAGGATCTCCTTATGAATGCCGGAAAGAAGCTTGAAAAGAAAAATGCCGACATGATCTGCGCAAATTCCTTAAGGGATGAAGGAGCGGGCTTCAAGTCGGATACCAATAAGATCACACTGATAAAAAAGAAGGGTAATAAGGAGCTGCCCTTCCTTACAAAAAGGGAGCTGGCGGATCTCATATTCGATGAGATCATCTCCGATACGGAAAGCAACGATTAAATATGGGAAAAACTCTGGTCATTACGGAAAAGCCCAGTGTTGCCAGGGAATACGCGGATATTCTCAAGGTAAAAGGCAGAAAAGACGGATATATAGAAAACGATTCATACTGCATCACCTGGTGTGTAGGACATCTGGTGGAGATGTGTTATCCCGAGAGATATGATGAGAAGTATAAAAAATGGCGGATGGAGGATCTGCCGTTTTTGCCTGATAAATACAAGTATGAGGTCATAAAGAACGTAAAAAAGCAGTATGATATCGTGCGCCAGATGCTCCACAGGGATGATATAGAGACCGTGCTCTGGGCAGGAGACTCGGGACGGGAAGGACAGGTCATTGAAGAATTGATACGCCGTCAGGGCGGAGTCAGGAAGGGGATAGTCGAAAAGAGGGTGTGGATAGATTCCACCACCGAGGAGGAGTTCTTAAGGGGAATAAATGAAGCCAGACCCTACAGCGACTACGACAACCTGTCAAACGCCGGCATTATGAGGGGGATAGAGGATTATTCCATGGGGATAAACTTTTCCCGGGCCCTTTCGGTAAAGTACGGGAAGCTAATGAATGATGCCGCCGGTACAAAAAAGTATGCCGCCATAGCAGTGGGCCGGGTCATGACCTGTGTTCTGGGCATGGTAGTCAGACGGGAAAGAGAGATAAGGGATTTTAAGGAAACCCTGTTCTACCGCATAACGGCCACCTTCGGTCTGCCCGGTGGAGAATACGCCGGAGAGTGGAAGGCCGTAGAAGGCTCAAAGTATTTTGCTTCCCCCGGCATTTATAATGAAAAAGGCTTTTTATCAAAGGAAGAGGCCCTTTCCTTCATAGAGGAGCTGAAGGCAAATAAGGGCGCCTCCGTGAAAGAGATAAAGAAGACGGATGAGAAGAAGAAGCCGCCGTTATTATTCAATCTGGCGGAGCTGCAGGCCGCCTGTTCTAAGCGTTTCCGGATAAGCCCCGATGAGACACTGAAATGCGCCCAGGAGCTCTATGAGAAAAAGCTTACGACCTATCCCAGGACCGACGCCAGGGTGCTGACCTCAGCCGTTGCGGGAGAGATAATAAAGAACCTTAAGGGTGTTCAGAAGTATACTCCGGTAACCCCCTTCGCGGACAGGATAATATCAGAAAAGCTCTACACAAAGATCGGGAAAAAGCCCTATACGGATGACAGCAAGGTGACAGACCACTATGCCATAATCCCCACGGGAAACCTAAGCGAATACAATAAGTTAAACGATCTCTGCAAGAAGATTTACGACATGATAGTGAGGCGCTTCCTTTCCATCTTTTATCCCCCGGCTGTATTTAAGAAGGTGAGCCTTAAGACCGCAGTACAGCTGGAAAAAGGAGAGGAGATCTTTTTAACCTCCTCAAAGGTCCTGGTGGAGCCCGGGTTTTATGAGATAACGGGACAGGATAAGAAAAAGGATAAAAAGGAGAAGGCGGGAGAAGAAAATGAGGAGGATGAAGAAGAGGATTCACCGGATCTCATGTCTCTTATTCCCCTGCTGAAAAAGGGCCTTTCCGTGGAAAGCCGTTCCTTTGATATAAAGGAGGGTAAGACCGGTCCTCCGAAGCGCTATACCACAGGCTCCATGATCCTTGCCATGGAGAACGCGGGGCAGCTTATAGAAGATGAGGAACTGAGATCCCAGATAAAGGGAGCGGGCATAGGAACCAGCGCCACCAGGGCAGGAATACTGGAAAAGCTGGTAAAGATCGGTTATCTTTCCCTGAATAAAAAGACCCAGATCCTTACTCCGGGAAAGCTTGGGGAAATGGTGTATGAAGTGGTGTTCTGCACCATGCCCGGGATGCTGAATCCCGAGATGACCGCCAGCTGGGAAAAGGGTTTATCGAAGGTTGAAAAGGGAGAGCTGGATCCTAAGGAATACAGGGAAACCCTTGACAGATATGTGACGAGATATGTGGAAGCCATAAGGAACAATAACTTGAGCTCCACTCTTTCAGGCAGGTTCAGAGCGATCAATCAGATATAATAACAGGTGAAACTCATGGAAAACGCAAAGACAGAAAAACTGTATGACCTTAATGAAACCCTGGCGGGGGAATACTTAAAAGGCTTTACCTACCCCTGGGAAGCCCTCTCCGGCATAGGTGACATGATAGTAAAGCTTGGGGAAAAGCTGGATCCGGAAAGGTTTGAAAAAAGAGGGGATGATGTCTGGATCGCTAAAAGTGCCCGTATCTATCCCACGGTGGGGGCCATCACCGGACCCTGCATAATCGGAGAGAATACGGAGGTGCGCCCCGGCGCCTTTATACGGGGGAAGGCTCTCATCGGAAACGACTGTGTTATCGGCAATTCCACGGAGCTTAAGAATGTGATAATCTTTAACCATGTCCAGGTTCCCCACTATAATTACGTAGGAGACTCGATCCTCGGCTTTTATTCCCATATGGGGGCCGGTTCCATCACTTCAAATGTGAAGTCGGATAAGACTCTTATAGTGGTAAAGGACGGAAACGAGGAGATAGAGACCGGGCTTAAAAAGATGGGAGCCATGCTCGGGGATCATGTGGAAGTGGGATGCAACAGCGTCCTTAATCCCGGGACCGTCATAGGGAGAAATACCAATATCTATCCCCTGTCCAGGGTCAGGGGAGTTATCCCGGGAGATTCCATATTTAAGGATAAGGATGAGATAGTTCCGAAGAGGACCTGATAATGCAGAGTAAGGATGCCGTAAGGACAGAGGAGACAGTAAATAAGGAAAATAAGGGAACTCCGAAGAAGGGTGAATGGGGATATCTTGATTCCAGACATTTCACAACTCTTTTCCGTTTCCTTTTATTCGGGCTCATCACCCTGATACTGGCTCTCTGCACCTGGGTGATCTTCCCGGAGCACGGCATGGTCTTCCTCGTGCTGGCAGTGGTATCCGCCATTCCCACCGCCATGGCAGGGGTGAACATGATAATGTTCATGAGGTTTAAGTCCATGAGTCCCGAGGAGCATAAAGAGATAGAGGAAAACATGGGTAGGATACCCTGTGTGTATGACTCGGTGCTGACCACAACGGAAAAGTCCTACTATGCTCCCTGCATAGGAGTCATAAATAAGAACCTGATGCTCTACGCCTCCTTAAACGAAAAGGAGGAAAAGGAGCTTATCCGCCACCTTACCCTTATGGGGAAAAAAAACGGTTTCAGGGAGTGGCATATCAGGGTTTTTAAGACCAGGGAAGAGTTTATAAACAGGCTAAGATATCTGAACGAACAGAATATAAAGGTATTAAAGACGGATTATGAGATGCTTGGGCTGATCGGGAATCTGTCGTTATGAGATCCGGTATATGAAGAAGTCAGGTTTTGTAGTATTGATCATATTGTCCGTGGTACTGGTGGTAATGATCGCCGTTTTGAGCGCAAGGATCATTACAAAGGTAAAACGGGGAGAAAACGGAACTGCCGGTGAGACCGTGGCCGGAGAGAGTGCTGCAGGGAGCCCGGAAGAAGGCGCCGCAGAGAGTGCTGCAGGGAGCCCGGAAGAAGACGCCGGAGAGAGTGCTGCTGCAGAGAGCCCGGAAGAAGGTGCAATAACGGAGGAAAACGTTACTCCGGAGGATGCAGCACCTGCAGCGGAAGAAGCTGCTCCCCAGGCTGAGAACGAACCGGCAGGGGTGTCATTATCCGAAGGAGAAGGGCTTGAAGGAGCTGCTTTAAGTGAAGGTGAGGACGAGGATTTTGAGCGCTTTTTAAGTGACAGTATAGAGGGGTTCTCCTTTGATAAATACAGCAACGAGATCTGGAGCGGACCCATTTCCCTTCTCGACGGTTCTTCCGATGAGAAGGTGCTTCCCGTCATGAAGGATCCGGACAGCGGAGAAAAGATACTTGCGGACGGATACAGGAAGATAGTCTGCGTGGAGGAATCCGGGAGCGATCTTGTTCCCATAGTCCTCAATCCCGATGCTCCCGATGACGAAGCTATGATGAATTATTATTGCTTCATACAGGTCGCGGATCTTTTTGCCAGCGCAGGGTGGCTAAGGGATGAGGAAGAGGGGGAGCTTAATGAAGATGTGAAAGCGGCTCTCGGAAGTCTTGCGATCCCCGCGGACAGGCTGGTCTATATCGGTGAATCCGGCGGCTGCCACTTATTTAAGTTCGGAGCTTCAAACGGCGGTGATTACTATGAGCTCTACAAGACCATTTCAAAGCTCTTCGGAGAAGAAGAGGGTATGGAATATGCCCTGATATTGAAATAAAACCGCAGCCTGCATATTTGGTAACGGGTGTATTTATATGAAGGAATATGTGATAGAAAGTGCCGATGAGGGACAGACACTGCTTAAATACCTGGAGAAGGTATTGCCCGGTGCAAAGGGCGGTGTTGTTTTCAAGGCTCTTAGAAAAAAGAACATAGTGCTAAACGGGGGAAAGGCCACAGGCAAGGAGGTCCTGAAGGAAAGGGACAGCGTAAAGGTCTTTTTTTCCGATGAGGTCATAGAGGGTTTTAAGCCGAAATTCGGTAAGGATGCGCTAAAGGTCTCCGTAAAAAAGGAAGAGTTAAAAAGATTTAAGAAGAATATCGTATTTGAAGACGCAAATATACTCATAGTGAATAAGGATGCAGATCTTTTAAGCCAGTCAGACGGTTCCGGCAGTATCTCCCTTAACGATATGCTGCTTTCATATCTTGAAAACGAGGTAAAGCATTATGCCGTGAAGCCTTCGGTCTGCAACCGTCTGGACCGGAACACTTCGGGCCTCGTGCTCTGCGGAAAGACCCAGAAGGGCTTAAAAGCCTTAAGCGAGGTGATCAGGGACAGGAGCCTTAAAAAATACTATTACGCCATAGTATGCGGAGACCTGAAGGGGAAGCTTAAGCTTAAGGGCTATCTCCATAAGGACAGGGAAAAGAATATGGCGGAGATCACGGAAGACAAGCGCTATGAGGATTCCGATCCGGTGGAGACCATAGCAGAAAAGGAAGGCAGGATCCGGATAAAGGATCATGACTTAAGCCTCTTAAAAGTCCTGCTCGTAACCGGAAAGCCCCATCAGATAAGGGCCCATCTTCTTTCCGCCGGGTACCCGGTGCTGGGGGACATGAAGTATTTTACCGGGGAGTCAAAGAAGTGCGCGGAGGAGCTTAATGTAAGGAGGCAGATGCTCCATGCCTTCAGGGTTGAATTCCCGAAGATGGATAAGGAGCTTTCTTCCGTAAGCAATAAAAGCTTTGAAGCAGAGCTTAAGGATGATATGAAATCCCTGTTAAAATACAGGGTATAGGAAAAAGAAACAGAGGATACAATGAAAAGGACAGATAACAGAAGGTATTTAATAACAGTGCTGGCGGGGATCATGGCTGCGGTCCTTGTTTTCAGCGGCTGCGGCAGTGATGATAAGGGAAAGACGTTTGAGGAAAGCTCTGCGGCATCTCCTGCGGAGGAGCCTCTTAAGGAAGAGACAGAGGAAGAAGCCCCTAAGGAAACGGCCGAAGAAGCAGCGCCGGAGGAATCCGTGGAAGAAAAGGCGGAACCGGAGAAGGAAAGCGGTTTCGGAATGGAGGGCTTAAGCTATGGAGAGCGTTTTCTTTCCGGTGAAAAGAATATTTTCTACGTTGAAGATAAGGGTACTGTAAGAAATGAGTACAGCTCCACCGATAAAGAGAGCATAGTGGCAAGTATCGGCGGGGATAAATACTATTATATATTAAAGCTTGATGAGGAAGGAGCATATACGCTCCTCTACCGCACGGAGGATAAGGGCTTTGAGAGCGCCGAACCCGTGTTAAAGAAGAACACCACCATCAATAAGAGCGCGGTATATAACGAAAAATTCTATTATGAATACTACGATATGGATCTTGACTGGGATCTTATATACTGTTTCGACCCGGAGACAAAGGAATTTGAGCGGGATTACGAAATGGAGAGACTACGTTCCTCAATTGAAGCCTATAAGGGAAATTCCTTAAGGAAGCTCGATTATTCCAGCTTTATAGCGGATGATCTTGCAAGGATCGGCAGGACCTATATGCTCGACTCCGATAACGGCCGTATCCTTGGCTTTAACGAAAAGGGAGAAGCAGTAAGCGAATTCGACCCCGGAGATCCCGATATCTACAGCGGAGAATACTATGATGACAGATATGTCTTTGTGGAAAAAGAGGACAGTACAGACGGCTCCGGTGACTGTTCCTTCATCCGGTACGATTCGGAGACCGGCGGAAAGACCGTGATCTTTGAAGGCAGCAGGGATGAGACCGGCTTTGACATAGCGGATATCAGGGACGGCTATATCTATTACCTTACAGAGGAAAAGTATGAGGACGGGAGCGTAAAGAGCAGGAGCTATTACAGGGCTTTGGAGGAAGGCTTTGACTATACGAAGGACAAGGGCGAGCTCCTTGTGACCATTCCGGAATACTGCGGTGTTACTTCTTCCTATACGGGAAATAAGGTCAATGCTTTCTCGGTAAAGGGTAATTACGCGTGGTATCTCCGCTTCTTTGACAGTGATAAGGAAGGCCACAGGGGAGACGTGGCATGGCAGTGCGTAAATGTTCTCGATCCTTCATCTCCCGGCAGCACCATAACCTTTGATGCAGTGGAAAAGCATGAGGCCTTTGCTGACTACGGAAGTGTGGAAAAGAAGGCTGAGGCCAGAAAAGAAGGTGATTACACTTATTTCACCGGAAGCACGGAATGGTTCACCTTCCATGAGGATATTCCCCATTCATCCGAGATGAATGAGGAGATAAAGGAGATCTACGGCCGCTATGAGGATTACTACGGACATGCTGCAAAGATGGCCCATCAGGATCTCTTTGACAGTGGTGATTATGATCTAAGTGATGAGAACGGGTGGAATCCCACCTACAGCTATAACCAGTATTTTTCCGGCATAAAGGAGGTGGGTTCCCGTTACTTAAATCTCAACCTGTCGGATTATATCTACAGCGGAGGAGCTCACGGCATGTCCGGAGAGTATAATTATCTCTTTGACAGGGAAACGGGAAAGCGGGTCACCATGAGGGATCTCTACAAGGGTGATGAAGAGAGCTTTAAGGAGATCGTTATAAAGTACTCCATGGAAGACTGGAAAAATAAGGAGGGGAACGTATACTACGAGGATTATTCCCCGGACAATGAAGCTGAGATGAGACAGACCTTTTCCGACAGTGTCAATATCGATATGGAAATGCGCTTTGAAAATGACGGGCTCCATATACTGTATCCGCCCTATGCGGTAGGACCCTATGCTTCGGGCTTCATAGAGATAAAGATCCCCTACGGGGAATTCGGGATCACCATGTAAGGGGGACAAGGCGGTATATGCCCACTTGGAAGACCAGAGGGCTCCGGGGATCGGAGCTGGAAGAGCTTATAAACCGTACCAATGAGGAGTACAGGGAGAAGAAGCTGGCCCTTATCCAGAAGATACCCACTCCCATTACACCTGTGGAGTTTGATAAGGAAACGAGGACCATAAAGCTCGCCTATTTTGACCAGAAGAGCACCGTGGACTATATAGGCGCGGTACAGGG
>JAFVEU010000246.1 GCA_017475845.1 Lachnospiraceae bacterium
ACGGCTTTTAACCTTATTCCTGCGGTACTTTCCCTGAGAGGAGAAAAGACCAGCTTTGCCTTCGGATTTTTCCGGACCTTTTCCCTGAGGGCTTTTCCCCGGCAGTTTTTTGCGGGTTCCTTTAAGGGAAATGTGAGTACCGGCCTCCCAAATGTTTACTGCGGAGCGGTGGTTCTGGTATTTTTTATAATTTATCTTTTCAATAAGAAGATAGAGCTGAAGAACAGAGTGGTTTCCCTGCTGTTCTGTCTTTTTCTGTGCCTGAATTTCTGGCTGAACATATTTAATATCGTGTGGCACGGCTTTAACCAGCCCATAGGCTTCCCCTACAGATATTCGTATATGCTTTCTTTTATTATGATACTCTGCGCCCACCGGGCTTTTCAGCTTGCGGAACTAAAGCGCTGTTTTGTTATCCTGCTTTCGGCTGCTGAGTTACTTGGGCTTTCCTGTAACTATTATGATGTGATGAATTATTATAACCTGGCTTCCCTTTCGGACTACAGGTCCTTTATCCGTGAAACGGGCGAAAAGCTTACGGGCTGTTATGAGGATGGAGGGGAGGATCTGTACCGTATAGAGAAATATTACAGACGCAGCAACAATGACGCCATGCAGTTTGATTATGCCGGGCTATCCCATTTCAGCTCCAGCGAGAAAAAGGACAAGATCAATTTTATGGGTAAGCTGGGCTTCAGAAATAACGGAAACTGGTCTTTCTATAATGAGTCTTCCACGGATTTTCTGGAGTGTTTTCTGGGGGTTAAATACATCCTGTCCCAGTTTTCCACCACTCCCAATAAGTATAAGAAGATCATTAAAGATGAAGATATAAGTGTTTTCAGGAATGAAAACGCCCTGCCCCTTATCTTTAATACAACAGGGGATATCCGGGATATCAATTATAACGGATATAACGGAGATCCCTTTATGCTGCAGGAGGCTCTTGCTGACAGCCTTAACGGGAAGAAGAACGACCTTTTCGAAAAGGCCGAGATCCTGTCCTTTGAGACAGAGAACCTGACCGAAGAGGAAGCGGGGGGCTATACCAGATACAGAAAAAAGAATGAGAATGAGGACGCCTGGATAGAGCTGAAGATAAGGGTCCGGGATGAGGAGCGGAATCTGTTTGCGTATTTTGACGCGGAAGATAACCAGAACGCAGAGCTGTTTAAGGACGGAGTGAGCTTCGGGGAATACTTCTCCCGCTACAGGTGGAATATCATAAGCTTCCACAGGACGAAGGAAGCTGACGAGACTACAATACGGATAAAACTGTTGGATGACAGCCTTACCCTCGGAAACATGTATTTTTATTTCGAGGACAGGGAAAAGGTAAAAGCCCTGATGGATGAGGTAAGGACAAGTCCCTCGTCCCTTAAAAAGATCACCTCTTCCCATCTGCTGGGCTCAATAACGGTTCCCGAAGAGAGGGGAGTGGTAACACTTACCATTCCCTATGACAGGGGCTGGAAGGTATATGTTGACGGGCAGAAAACCCCCATAAGCCGGGCCGCGGGTATACTCTTATCCTTTGACACATCTCCCGGGAAACATATAATAGAAATGAAGTACAGCCCGGAGGGAGGGCTTGCCGGGAGTATAGTATCTGCAGGGGCGGCAGTATTGCTTATCTGCCTTGTTGCTTATAATAAGAGAAGGTTAACCGTTCAGGATCCCAGGGGTTCTGAATAGTTACAGGAACGGTTTCAGAACCGGGGAGGTAGCATGAAAAGAAGCAGAACGTTATTGTCATTATTGTTGGTTTCGGCACTGTCATTTAATCTCACTGCCTTTGGGGCAGAGAGTAAAGATGAAAGAGTGACGGCCTGTGTTTCAGGAGAAGATCCTGCTGCTGCAACGGATTCCGATAAGGTCTTTTATGACTGTGATTTTGACGGAAAAGAGGGGAACTTCCTTATGGCAGTTAACCCTGAGCCCTGGAGCTCTGATTATGATTATCATTACTGTGATATGAAGACAAAAGAACAGGGGTACATGGAAGGGGCAGGAACTGCAGGGACAGATGATAAGGCTCTTAAGGATACCGGACATTCTCTTTCATATCCTCATAAATGTGGAAGTATGTATTTGAAGAATAAGTATCCTGCGGTTCCTGAGGTAAAGATAAGGACTGCGGAGGATGAAATAACCGAATATAAAGTCGGAGATGTTCTTTTAAGGAATGTCCTCATGGAATTTGCGGGAAGAGAGGGAATTGATTATTATCTGGCAACAGAAATCCAGGAGGATTATCAGTCTGAGTGGTCTCCGCATGTATACCAGTGTCTTTATACAGGGGATTATTCCACCATATGGGGAAGCGTATCCGTTGACAGTCTGACAGCGGAAGAAATGGATGCTGTGGATAAGATGGGAAGAGCTCTGTATGAAGCAGCTAAGGAAGATCCGAGTGCAGGATATGATAAAACCGGGCTGATAGGCAGGACAGAGGATTATAACAGGACTGTTCCCGGCATGGAGAAGGGTCTTTCCCGAAATGATATTGAAGAAAAAGGAAGGGAATTAGATAAATACATCTTAAAGGAAAAGGAATTTACCGGAGATTACCTTGTAACGGACAGGAAGTACGGGGACAATGATAAAAAAGCCGCCTTTTTCCTTGAGCCCTTTAATGAAACCCAAACTTATGGATATTTCTGGTCTGCAGACCTTGAGGAGGCTTCTGCGGGCAAGTCCATAATGGACTGCCTCCATCTTAATACCGACATGGTATTATCCAACGATGACTATCTGTACACTACTTTGCTTCATGAATTACAGCACTGTATCATCTTTGGTTATCTGGATAATGATGTTGAATTGTGGATAGATGAATTGATGGCCCAGGGAGTATCCATGCAGGTCTATGGTCAGACAAGTGATGATGTTAAAGAATACGTCCGAAGGCTTGTCAAATCTGGTAATCTGCAAGACAGTTATCTGATAAAACCATATGCATATGGAGAAGATTACGAGGCGGGTGGAGATGCTTCCTCGAATAATTACAGTATTGCGTACCCCCTTACCCGGTACTTTGAAGAGCATGTGGATAAAAAATTTGTAAAGACATTCACGGAGAAACTATCACCCTGCACAACAGAAGAGGTCACAAAGTATTTGAAAAAAAATACTGCACACAGTCTGGAAGGGTGGCTTGCCTGCTTCAGCATAGCGTTAATGGCAGGGATAGACGGGACGGATATCAATATTGAAAAAGGCTCTGACTATGATATCGGGGACTCTGAAGTAATACATTTTTGTAAGGAAATGTTTAAGGAAAACGAACAAAAGGTGTCAGACTCATTGGGTGTCTTCGGGGATATTAAAAAGGGTGTTATGATCCCGGGAGGAGGAGCGATGAGGGGATACATTAATCCCTCGGACAGAAAAGCAGAGATACTGGAGTCTGAAGAAGGAGTAGTATGGGCCTTAAGGAATTCCAAGGGTGAGATTGTGTCCGTGGAAGGACTGGATAACGTTGACGGTATCGACAAAAGAACCTTTACAGGCCGTACAGTGTCCGTAAACGGAAACATTCCGGTAAATGTAAATATCAAGATGTTAAGCTCTGCTACATTCGCCGGTAAAACAAAGCCCACTGCCGGGACTATGGATCTGAGGGTCTCGCTGGAATTTAAGAACGCTGCCGACAGAGATAAGATCAATATTGGAAAGATCGGTCTCGGAACCCTTTCTTTTAAGAATACCGGAAAGGTCTTTCAGTATGACGGAAGCGGAAACAGGAAAAAGAATCCCTCGGTCAAGGGACTGAAGCTAAAGGCACTCCCCGGGGCTTCCGCTGATGAAAAAGCCCTGGTCAAGGCTGTAAATAAGGCCATAAAAGAAAGCCTGAGAAAGGAATACCTCTTCTTTGACATCGATCCCTGTCCCTTGGACGGGAATCCGCCAGAGGTTACCCTGAATAAGGATCAGACAAAGATAAAGAAGGCCGTATGCTTCTTTGGGCAAAAGAAATACAAACTGAAAAAGACGGAGTATGAGGAGATCCTGACGGACGGAAAAGTCACCGGTATCAGGGGCAAAGAGAACTTTACCGGCGACTACGATCTGTATAACGGAAAACGGGTTGTAAAGGTGGAATAACGCGGATTTTCTGAAAAAATAAAAAAGTTTTGAAAAAATAAAAAAAGTTGTTGACATTAGCAGAGGTCAATGATATTATACCTAATGCGCCGCTCAAAGGGCGGCGCGATTTTTGCCCGAAAGTCAGGCAATATAAGGACTTTGAAAGGGCTGAAAGAAGCTGGGACTTATGTTTCAGCAGAGCACCTTGACAAACAAACAGCAATGCAACCCTGAAATTCCTAAAGAATAATTCCATTGGGAAAATCAGAAAAACAATCAATTCGGTTAATGAAACAAAAGCTAGTGTTTCTTTGCCGGATCAAACGAGAAAGAGGAGTACGCGCATTTAAGACCGCCTGCGGCGGAAGCGCGTACGTGCAGCACATCTGCGAAGCAGATATGCTACATATTTCGAGAGTTCGATCCTGGCTCAGGATG
>JAFVEU010000247.1 GCA_017475845.1 Lachnospiraceae bacterium
AGGCCGACGGGAAGGTCGGCAGCAGAGGTAACTTGGATGATAATTATTATCTCTGATCGGAAAATTTAAGGAACGGAGGTACGGACCGCCAGACAAGTTATTTCACAATTTAGTTTTTGTATCAGTAGTCCAGCAGAAAAGGCATACGTGAGCGGAAGCGGGCAAAAATAACATATAAGAGTCTTACCGACCAGGTGAGGACGACGGGCCCGATTTAATAGATTAGCGCAGAACGGAATGCATTAAGGAGGTACAGTCCATTGGGACATTCAGATGATTCAATAGGGTAAAGGGGCACCGGAGTTATTGGTTGGGTGCCCCTTTAAATTTGCTTTTTTTTTCGGTTCCTGTATTTGAAGGGTCTTATGAAAGGGTGTAAGACTTGACGGGAACTTTTTTTATATTGTAGTATTTTTGCTATGGGTAAGAAGATAAAAACTGACGGAATAATACTGGATATAGACGGAACCATCTGGGATTCCACGGCAATAGTTGCCAAGGCCTGGAACAGGGCGGCAAAAGAAGCGGGTTCACTGCGTGAAGAGGTGATAACCGCAGATCTCTTAAAGACCCAGTTTGGAAAGCCCATGGATGAGATCGGGAGATGCGTTTTCTCTATGGATACAGCGGAGAAAAGGGAATCCATAATGGAGCTTTGCTGCAGGTATGAGCATGAGGAGCTGAGAGCAGATCCCTGCGATGTGGTTTTTCCCGGAGTCATTGACACCGTAAGGGAATTGTCCGGGAAGCTCAGGTTTTACATAGTCAGCAACTGCCAGAAGGGCTATATAGAGCTGGTATGTGAGAAGACCGGCCTTGGCGATTTCATTACGGACTATGAGAGCTTCGGCAATACCGGCATGGGAAAGGCGGATAACATTATTGAGCTGGTGAAAAGAAACGGCTTAAAGAATCCCGTATATATCGGGGACACGGAGGGTGACAGGAAGGCCTGTGAGGAAGCGGGAGTGCCTTTCATTCATGCGGCATACGGGTTCGGAGAGCTTAAAGAGGGCAGCGCGGCCGCGGTAATAGAATCCTTCGACAGGATCAAAGACATTTTTGAATAATACAGGCAGTAACGGGTAAAGAGGTTTATCGGAGCTGGTTTTTTAAGAAACAGGTACATGTGATGGATAAGAGAAGAAAACATATTACAGCTTTATTTTTGGCATCTGTGATGGCAGTTTCTCTGCTGCCCTCTGGACCGGTCATGGCGGGGACGGAAGGAAGGTCCGCTGTTGAATCCTATTCCGAAGGTGCTCCCTACGACTTTTCCCCGGATAAGGGAGCAGTCGAACAGCTTAATGATCTGTTTACCACCATCGATCTGCAGGATGCTTCCATAAGCGAACTTCAACTTGAGATGGAAAAGGGAAACCTTACTTCCGAAATGCTTACGAAGATGTATTTAGACCGGATCGAGGCTTATGACAGGCGAGAAGACTTAAATTCCATTATCCGGATAAACGAAAGCGCACTGGATGATGCCAGAAAGCTGGATGAAGAAAGGTCTGCCGGAAAGGTCCGGGGGAAGCTTCATGGTATCCCCATTGTGGTAAAGGATAATTACAATGTGGCAGGAATGCCTACTGCCGCCGGTTCTGTAGCTCTTGCAGACTTTTATGTTTCCGAAGATGCAGGGGCGGTAAGGAAGCTTAAGGAAGCAGGAGCTGTCATTATAGCAAAGGCAAATCTATCCGAATTTGCCTACAGTGCCGTTGACTCCCACTCCACATTGGGAGGAGAGGCTCATAATGCATATGATGTAAAAAGGTCGGCAGCAGGATCCTCCGGGGGTACAGCGACTGCTGTAAGATCCAATTTTGCAGCAGCAGGGCTGGGAACAGATACCGGCGGATCTATCAGAAACCCGTCAAACTGGTCAAATCTCTTCGGCATCAGACCTTCCAAAGGACTTACATCCATCGAAGGAGTGATTCCCCTTGTCGCGTCAAGGGACACTACGGGTCCCATGGCAAAGACGGCAGAGGATCTGGCCATAGTGCTGGAAGCCATGGCCGGAAATGATGAAGGGGATGACTATACGATCGAAGCGGATGCGGATTCTCTTCTGGGGGACGGATATTCATCAGTTATTCCGGAGGGATCCCTTAAGGGCAAGAGGATAGGATACTTAAGGTCTTCCTTTGACTACAATTCCTTAAGCGCTGACAGACTGAATGACCTTTGTCTGAAATATTTTGGGAAAAAGGGTGTTTATACGGAAAAAGACATAACACCTTCCTGTAAACTTGCAACCGAGACAAATTCCCTTGTGATGAGAGCCAGAGCTGACATGAGAAAAGCCGGAGCCGAGTTCGTTGATCTTTCGGATATAGAGTTGCTGTCCGACGAAGAATTATTCTTATTTAGTTACCTGAATTATACAGGCAGCACTACTGAATATGATATCAACAGCTATCTTAATAAATATGCCGGGGATAACAGTATAAAAACGGTAAAGGATATCCTTGAAACAGGAACAGATATCGGATATATAGGGGATTATCTCCTGCGTTATTTTGGCGAAAAAAATCCTCCGGTGGATAAATTTAACTGGAATGACTATGGAAATTACGGTTATATAGAATACGGTGAAGGAAAATACTTAAGACCCGGTAATTGGGAAAAAACAATAGACATCCGGGAGAAAGTCTCCCGCATTATGGCAGAGAATGATGTGGATGCCATAATGTATCTTAGTTTTATGTCTCCGGCGCCAATTCAGAACACGTTTCAATATATGATGAATGAAATGGAATACTACCGGGTATTCGGACCTGCATTGGGACTTCCGGATATGAATCTGCCCATAGGCTTCTTGTCTGCAGATCTGGAAGGCGGAGATAATAAGCTTCCTGTGGGTCTTGCTCTGGTAGGTAAATTCGGCGGAGAAAAGGAGCTTTTTGAGATCGCCGCTGCATATGAAAAATGCGCGGGAGACATGATCAGCCGTTCTCCGGAAAACACTCCTGCCCTTCGTGATGAAAGGCTTAATTCCTATCTTGATGCCCTGATGGAAAGAGCCTGCGAGATCGATCCCAACAGATACGGAGGAGAAAACACTTCTAAGATCAGAAAACTAAACGATGCCTATAATAAGGCACTGGATGCGGATTATTCTGATCCGTACAGTGTTTACGGAGCGGCATATGAGCTGGCAGTGGCATATGACAAGCTTACAGAGGCTGATAAGGAAAAGCGGAAGGCAGCCGGAACCGTTCTTGTCAGGGGGCAGAAGGTAAAGGACATCTCAGCTTCAATGTTTAACGGTGTTGAGGGGATCACACTCTATGCTTCTGACGATATAAAGACTGCCTCCGTTACGAAGAAGGGCCTGCTCAAGGGAAAAAATCCGGGGAAAACGGTGATCAGAGCCATAGATGGAAAAGACAGTAAGAATAAGATCACTCTGTCCTCCTGTGCCGTTACCGTTCTGGAAAAGCCGAAATTACAGTTTGAAGACAGCTACAGTTCTTCGGAACTGCCCCTGGTCATAAGCGGATACGGTTCACTTGTCTCTTCCGATCCCGAACTGCTTGACGCGGATAAGTGGACAAGCAGCAAAAGCGAAGTGGCTGAAGTTGACCCTGAAAGCGGAAAGATCACCATTAAGGGTAAAGGAAAGACAAAGATCACGGCATTTTTCGGGAACATAAAAGTAAAGGGCAGTCTGAAAGTTGAGTAGATACGGGTTGTTTCCTCTTCTCTCTTCTGATTTTTAACTGATTTTTTGCCTGATTTTTATGCCGGCGTGACTCATATAATTTATACGCCGGAGTGACATCTCCACGTTTCGGGGGTGCCGCTCCCCGCGCCCGGCACCCTCCATTTCGAAAAATCAATCGTTTCGGGGGTACCGCTCCCCACGCCCGGCACCCGCCATTTCGAAAAACCAATCGTTTCGTGGGTGCCGCTCCCCGCGGCCAGCACCCGCCATTTCGAAAAATCAATCGTTTCGGGGGTACCGCTCCCCGCGGCCGGCACCCT
>JAFVEU010000248.1 GCA_017475845.1 Lachnospiraceae bacterium
CATGAGCGTTTATTTTACAAGGACACGGGAAAGATAATGCGGTTAGTCCGTATGATACATAGGATGGGCTACGTTGTCATATACTGGGATAAAAGAAGATCAAGATTTACATTCCTTAAACGGGAAGTGACTTAATTATAGCAGGGATATATAAGCCTATTACTTGGTTATATTTGGTGAAAATGCTATAATGGATTTATAAATCTATATTTTGTGATGAAAATCACCGGCAGGAATTCACTATCATTATCCGAACGGATAAAAAGGGCTGATATATCTTACACTTTTTAGAGGGATCCTATTGAAGAACGCAAAATTAATGGGATTAGGGTTTCTTTGTAAAGATGCTTGGAATAGAAAGGATTAAAAAAATGATACCTTTTTTGGAAAGATTTTTAGAGCACGTAACCGATACGCCGGAGAAAACCGCCATTGTGGATCAGAGCGGAGAACGCAAAACAAGCTACGGGGAGCTGGATAGCATTTCGGGAAGTATAGCTTCCTGGCTGAGAAAACAGGGTATCAGTAAGGAGGACATAGTTGCAATCTGTGTCCCCCGAGGGCTTGAGTTCGTGGCAGTGCGCCTTGCTGTGATGAAAGCGGGCGCTGCCTGGGTAGGAACCGAGGCCATGATGGGGAGTGAACGCATCTCTTACATCATCATAGACAGTAATGCAGCATTTGTAATGGACGAGCGGAAATATGAAGAAGCAGTTAAAGAGGAACCGCTTGCTCCCGATGAATGGGCCGATCCTGATCCCCACGATCTCGCCTTTATATACTATACATCCGGCTCCACCGGTCTTCCTAAAGGAGTAGCTCAGGAATACGGAGTGTACAGATATATCATGTCATCTACCGACCGTGCCATTGGCAGATGGATACCCTTGGATTACGCAAATGTGGCACCGGAAACCTTTATAGGCGGTCTCTATCTCATGATGGGTGTGCTTCAGGCAGGCAGTACGCTTCATCTCATCCCTCTTACACTCGTGAGGGATCCCATAGGGCTTCTTGATTATTTTAAAAAACAACATGTCACCGCTTCATGTATGCCTCCGACCCTGGTCAAGGCACTTGAATCCGCCGGAGGTATTGATGTCAAGGTACTCCATATCACGGGCGAAATAGCAACAGATCTTTACATAGACAGATTCCCGGTTCTAAATGCTTATGGTCCCACTGAGTTCTCCTATCTGCCCTTTTTCTTCGATATTGACAGACCCTACAGCAACACTCCTATCGGAACACCGGATGAATATACAAAGGCTGTGCTGATTGACAAGAATAACCGGGTTAATGATAAAGAGGGAATGTTATGCATTCAACTCCCCTTCTTCAGGGGGTATCTGCATGAAAGTGACAGAACAGAGCTTATTTCCATAAACGGAGAAACATATTATAAGAGTGGGGATTACATGAGTGTTGATGATAAGGGCAACTACACTCTTCTCGGAAGAGTTGACGATATGTTAAATATCAACGGCAACCGTATTGAGCCCTTTGAAGTGGAAACTGCCCTTAGAAAGGTTCTTAATGTCAGATTTGCGGCAGTAAAGCAGTGCTTCAGGGGCGGTATTTCTTTCCTCGCAGCATATATCCCAAAGGAAAGCATACCGGTTCCGGAGAATATCAGAGAGTCCCTGATGGCATATTTGCCTGAATTCATGCTGCCGTCCTGTTACATAGGGATAGATAAGCTCCCTATAAATGAAAACGGTAAGACCGTGCGGAAGGATCTCCCGAACCCTTCCGAAGAAGCCCTGTTTGCAGATTATGCTGCTCCGCGTAGTGACATTGAAAAGACCCTTTGCACTGCATTTGCGGAGGTTTTGAATATCAGTCCTGAAAAGGTTGGTATTGACGACAATTTCTTTCTTCTGGGAGGGGATTCTCTTTCTGCCATGCGCCTCATTATAAAGGCGAATCTTAAATGTCTGGATTTCCGGCTTATTTACCGGGAAAAGACCATCAGGGGTATTGCAGCGGCTCTTATGGAAGATTCTTTGGAGGACGCTGAAACGGAGTCTTTCCCCCCTGAAGGTCTTCCTCTTACTGATGAAGAGCTATGGTTCCTTAACAGGCAGCTTGAACTGCCTGACAGGATGGTCTGCAATCAGCCTATTGCGATAAGCCTTAAAGCTGATGTTGATATCGAAAAGCTTAAGAAATCGATCCTTTCAGCTGTTGATGCGCATCCGGTTCTTCGCACCACTATCAAGAGGAAAGATAATGAATGGCGGCAGTATTATGATCCCGAAATCCTTAAATGTATCGAGGTAGTAACTCCTCCGGAAGAAGTGAACAAAGACTATTTCATGGGTTTTCCCGTGATAGCGGCTTTTGATGGCAGCCCCTTAAATTATATTACTATATTTCGCCTAAAGGACAGAGTACTGCTTCTTATGGATCTATGCCATGTTATATGTGACGGCACATCCTTCAGGATCATAGTCGAGGACATAATGACCCTGTATATGGGTGGAAGTATACCAAAGAATGATGGATTTATGCATTTCTGTAAAAAACGTCTCGATCTACGTCAGGATGACGATTGGAAAGACAAACTGGATTATTTCAAGGAACGTTACCGGAATCTCCATGGGATGCTTCCTGAATATGATATGTCAGGCGATAACCCCGGCCTCGGAGAATACGAAAGGTCTTTTAAATTCCCGTTCGATGAAGTTTTGCGGGCTGCAGGGGCGCTTAATATTACCTCCAATACATTCTTTCTCTTAGTCTCTGCTGTTACTCTTATGGCCGTAAATAAGCGGAATGACTGTTTACTCACCTGGACCTGGAATGGAAGGAGTGATACCGGATCTCTGCGGACAGCCGGACTTCTGACAATGGATCTTCCCGTAGAACTTCGGGTAAATAAGAACACAAAAATCAGTGAACTGGCTTTTGAGACTGCTGAACAGTTCAATTCAGGAATCACGAACGGCAGTGTGTCACCCTTTATGAAAAAGAACTCACCCGGAATTCCCTGCTTTATTTATGAAGGGGATATGTGGAAAAATCCGGGAAATGATATCATCACCGATATAGATATCCTATTTTCCGACAGATGGGCGGCTCTGGAGCCCTTGGAAATAAGTATATGGGAGGACGAAGAAGGCTCCCGTCTGGAGCTCTCCTATGACAGCAGCCTCTACTCTGAGGAAAAGATGGCGTATTTTGCAGACACCTATATTGCTGTCTGTGAAGAACTTCTTAAGGAAGACTCAGGTAATATCCGTGTGGAGGATTTGATCGGCAAATGCCGCCTTCACTAAATCCGGGATTTCCACGGGAAGAATAATTTGAAAAGGTTTCGAATAGGTCTCATTATCTGTAGCCTCTTGCTTTTTTTATCTTTCTTCGCATACGGATGGTTAAGATGCACTCTGACTTTGACCTTTTTTACGCCGTAGTAAGCTGCCGCAGCCTTGTTGTAGGGGTCGTCCGGATCCTCTTCATATCTTATGACCGACTTTATATATTCGTCAGTGGAACGGTCTTTAGCCAGCCGTGACCAGAAGGGTGATATCATTACATCCGGCACAGTGACTGTTTCATCCTTCTTCCCGTTTTGCATGATGGAATTCTGCTCTTTACACTGAACAAAAAAATCGGAATTATTGACAAGTGCCGATATATAGCTTATAGCTGCTTCTAATCCAAATATCGTGTAAAGAGTGCGGAATAAGGGACTAAAGCGAGACCTTTTCTCTGATGTATTAAGATATGCTGTGGCTGCCGCCGTCAGCATCAGGGGACCTGAAAAGTACGCCGCTCTTTTGGGAAACTGCGGGGAAAGCATCAGGATCGAAGGTACGCTTAAAGCTGCGGCTTCAAGGACCCCAAGGTATTTCTTTATCACGGGATCCTTTTTACCATCCTGCAGAAGATACTCCGCCACGGGAAGCTGAAGCGGAAGAAGTCTTAAAAAAGTAGATGTAAAGCCATTCCTTAAGTGATGAATGAACATTTGCAGGCTATAGTCGTATTCCGGAGGAAGGCTTCCCGGGTCAAGAGGATCCGGAGTATAGGAGTCATAGAACTCCTCTTCGGCTTTCAGGCGCTTAAAATTCCCGGGGGCAAGCATGAGTAAAGCATAACCTGCCGCACAGCCAATCAGTCCTGCCGTTTTCCAGTCGGAAGCTTCTTTTTTCATTGCTGAAAAAAAAGCGGAGGCACCGGATAATAAAAGCGACATTCCGCCCCCTGCTTCATTGGACCATCCGGCAAGAATTCCCAAGAATGCCATCATAGCCTTGCTTATCCTTACTTTTTCACCTCTTATTTCCTTTGAATAAGGAAGGAGAAATGCGGACTGGAAAAGTCCCGGCCAGGAGTAGTTCATGGCTCCCGTGGTCCAGAATGAAGTCACCACGATATGCGGGGTACAAAGGTAATACCCTCCGCAAAGTAATGCGGCAAGGCAGGGAGTTAATTCTTTTCCTTGTTTCTTTATGTTTCCTCCTGCAGCCAAAAAACACAAAAAAACCTGCGTCATAATGGCGGCAGTATTCAGGACATCATATAACCTCTTGTCATCACGCATGAGGATTAGCTGGTTCATGGTCTCCCCGATTGTCCTGCCGCTCCAGGTCAAATAGTGGGAAACCTGGGATCTTATAAGATCCTTTATCCTCCGTACTCTTTTTAATTTAAGCGAGCCGTATGCAAAGTTGCCCCCCCTTTTTCCATCCCAGATAAAAGAAAAAATGTAGTCGTCAGCCACCTTTGGTACGCTCCGGTTCATTGCGTACATCGCTCCGGCAAAGGCAGCAATGATAGCGGCAGTCTTTAATTTATTCCTGTTCATATCATTTTTCCGTAGTTACCAGCTAAGTTCATCCGCTTCTTTGGGATGGTCATTTATCACGATGTTTTCGATGGTTCCGTTCTTTACCGTGACAACCTTGTCGGCTATCTCCTGAAAAAGAGCATTATGTGTAACCATCACGACTGTCCGGTGGTATATGCTGCTCTGCTCCTTTAGGATTTTCAAGACTTCCTTTCCTGTATTGGTATCGAGAGCTCCCGTAGGCTCATCGCAAAGAAGGAGTCTTGGTTTTTTCGCAATGGCTCTCGCAATCGACACCCTCTGCTGCTGGCCTCCAGACAGCTGGGAAGGAAATTTATCCTTCTGGTCGGCAAGTCCCACCATATCGAGGGCTTCAAGGGGATCCATTATATCAAGCCCAAGATCCTGCATAAGCGACACGTTTTCAATAGCCGTGAGTGTAGGTACCAGATTGTAGAACTGAAATACAATACCCACATCCCCGGCCCGGAATTTCCCAAGGCGTTCGTCATTAAAGGCAGTGATCTCGTCTTCACCGAAAAAAATCCTCCCCTTTGTGGCACCGTCCAAACCGCCGACGAGATTAAGAAGCGTACTCTTGCCCGCCCCACTGGGGCCTAGGATTACCACCATCTCTCCCTCGTCTATTGTCAGGTTCACGTCATGGAGAGCCTCGTATGTCACGGACCCTGTAATATATGTTTTTCCAACGTTTTCGAACCGTATAAGCTCGTTTGCCAACCGTTTACGCCCTTCCTATCCTTAAAATCAGTAAAATTATACTATATACATATCCAGGTTTTCAATGATTTCCGGTTATTCGACAGAGTAAACTTACTGTCAGTTGGAAAAGATTAGAGATACTCTGAGATATAAGATTTCAGCTGAAATGTTTGCCCTATTTTATATCTTCATTATCCAACTGTCAAATAGGGAAAGCATGGAACGGTTCGGAGAAATATACGGGCGTATCTGCCGGATCCTTATGGAAGAAGGATGTGAGAACCGGCTTTTAGGAGATATCCTTCCGGAAATCTGGAATGGGAAAGATTGATTTTAAGAATAAAAAAGGGGGAAAAACCCTTCTCATACTTGCAGGTTTCGGAGCCCTGGCATACTTAAGGAACAGGCTGATCCCCATGTTTGCGGATGATTATGCCTTTTCCTTCATATGGGACGGAAAGCATCACGGGAACCTGGCTTTCGGAAAGCAGCAGTATTATCGTGTGAAGAAGGCGAAGGATCTCATAAGGTCTCAGGTCTCACACTATCTTACCTGGAGCGGGCGTACCGTTGGAGAGAGCCTGAACCAGCTATTTCTTATGTTTAATAACAAACGATATTATGACTTTGCCAACACCGCTGTCACTGTATCCCAGCTTTTACTGTCGGACTGGATAGGATCCGGAAGGCTAAGGTTAAAGAGCATCCCGGACTCCCTTATGAAGGCTCTGGCAGCGGGCTTCTGGACAGGTACGCCGAAGCTTGCCTTTACCACCCTGTGGCAGACCGGCGCCATGAATTATTCCTGGCCCGGGGTTCTGCAGTCAGTGTTTCTCCTTCCTTACAGCCTTGCAACAAAGGACAGGAACATCCGTGTCCCCATTCCCGCAGCGGTCCTATCCGGTATCCTTGCGGGGTGGTCAAATGAAGCGGGAGGCATGGCAGCCTGCTTTCTGTCGGGGCTTAAATACTTTACGGATGTAAGAAGGAAAGAGGACAGAGACTGGGAAAAATACGGCTTTATTTCAGCCTGCATGGGCTACGCTCTTTTGATGCTGGCCCCCGGGAATTTTAAGCGCTATCAGGTAGAAAAGGAATTCAGCGATATACTGCCCGAGGATTTCAATAAGTCAGGGAGCGTTCCTCCGGAGTATGTTTATAAACGGGAAATGTTCCTGCATTTTTTTAAGAGCAGCTTTTTAACCGTCATCTTAAGGCTACTGCCAATGCAGATACCTGTAATATACTGTCTTCTTAAGGGAAAGGAACGGGAGAGAAGGGATAATGAGCGTTTGCTTGCGCTGGAGGCGGCTTCGCTCTTGATCCCGTCAGTGTTGATGTTTTCCCCCGAATTTCCTCCCCATGCAGCGTATCCGTCTGTGATATACGCCATGGCAGCCATGTCCGGGGCATGGGAATATATGGATCATGATGCTCTTGGAGAAAAATACGGAAAGCAGTTTAAGGCAGCAAAAATACTGGGAGCCCTTTATCTCGCCGTAAATATTTTCGCGTCTGTCATGGTGGATGCGGACTGGGGAAAGCAGATAAGGAAAGCTGAAGAACTCATGAAGGAAAACAGAGGCAGGGATGTGGTGAAAGTGCCTCAGGGTGAGGTTTCTACTTTCTGGTCGGCAATTGCAGGTGACCGGGCAATAGACCGGGAGACCCATGAGATCGGCCGGTATGAAGAAAACCCGGAGGATCCTTATAATAAGGCTGCGGCAGCCTATTACGGAGTCGGAAAAGTAATAGCCGTGCCGGGAGATAAGAACAGGGATTGACGGATATTTTCCCCTGTTTCCCGGCAGATACCCTGATATATCGTTTGTTTAAGCATATACGCCCGTCTTTGACAGCAAAAATGCGAGGAAAGCCCTGATCAATATGCTAAAACTGAGTGCAGGTGTTGTCAATGATTTGCAGAAGGCGGCGAAAAATCACTCTAGGGTTTGATCGGGTAGAGATCCCTTCCTTCCAAAGCTCTGATATGGGCTTCCAGCTCTTTTATCTTTCTTTCCGCCTCGTCGGCACGGGATTTCTCTTTGTCAGCACGTTTTCGTTCCAGCTCGGTGTTTTTACGTTCTTCCTGGCGTCCAAGCTCACGTCCTTCTTCCATTTTTTCTTCGTATTTTTCCGACAGAATCACGTAGTCAGCCCTCCATTCCTCATGCTTTTTCGATTTCCTGACC
>JAFVEU010000249.1 GCA_017475845.1 Lachnospiraceae bacterium
GGGATTTTTCGGATAAGTACGGAAACTGCCGGGTGGCATATGCAGCCAAGGCATTCTGTACAAAGGGAATGCTTAAGATCGTTGAAAAGTGCGGCGCGTCCGTGGATGTGGTCTCGGGAGGAGAGATCGCAGTGGCAAAGGCAGCGGGTTTTCCCGCCGACAGGATAGAATTCAACGGGAATAACAAGCTTCCTTCCGAGATAGATATGGCGGTGGAATACGGGATAAAAAGGTTCATCCTTGACGGGGTTAAGGAACTCCCGCTGATAGAGGAAGCCTGTAAGAAGCATGACACGAAGGTGAATGTGGTTGTCCGCATCACTCCGGGTGTGGCGGCTTCCACCCACGATCATATAATAACGGGAAAGCTGGACTCCAAGTTCGGGATCCCCATGGAGGATGATGTGCTCTACCCCGTGATAAAGGCGGTGATAGATTCTCCCTATGCGGAATTCCTGGGACTCCACATGCATATCGGTTCCCAGCTCTTTACCAATGAGGAGTATATCAAGTCCCTGGAGGTCATGCTTGACTGCGCAGCAGAGGTTAAGAAAAGGTTCGGAGTGGCGGTTAAGGAGCTGAATCTGGGCGGCGGCTTCGGCGTTACCTATATCGATGAAGAGAGAAAGCCCTATTCCTTCTTCCTGGATCCTCTGATGGAGAGGATAATATCCTGGTCAGCGGAGCTTGGGATCGAAAGACCCGTTGTGGCAGTGGAGCCGGGACGGAGCATGATAGCGGAGGCCGGCATCACTCTCTACACCGTGGGACAGATAAAGAACATAAAGAACGTCAGAAAATATGTGTCGGTGGACGGCGGTATGGGAGACAACATTAGGGTTGCTCTTTATGATGCGGAATATACCGGCGTTGTGGCAAATAAGGCGGAGGAACCCCGCACCGAAAAGATCACAGTCTGCGGTAAATGCTGTGAGTCCGGGGATCTGATCGCCAGGGACATCATGGTGCCGGAGAGTATCGAAGCCGGTGATATCCTTGCCATCTTCTCAACAGGAGCCTATGGGTATTCCATGGCTTCCAACTATAATAACAATCCGGTTCCCGGAGCGGTGCTCTTGAAGGACGGGGTTGCTGCATGGCTCATAAAGCCCCAGACCTATGAGCAGATAATGGAGAACCAGGTTATACCGGAGTGGCTCTGAAGAGCGCCGGGTCTTAACTGTCCGGTGTTTACCGGTATAAAACGTGATTAACGGAGGATGCGTTTCATGTCGCACAGAACTGACATTAAAAAGGTGATGATAATAGGCTCGGGCCCCATCGTGATAGGACAGGCCTGTGAGTTTGACTATTCCGGGACCCAGGCCTGCAAGGCCCTTAAAAGCCTGGGATACGAGGTGGTGCTGGTGAATTCCAATCCCGCCACCATAATGACCGATCCGGAGATGGCCGATGAAACCTATATCGAACCCTTGAATGTGGAACGGGTGGAAAAGATAATCGAGAAGGAAAGGCCGGACGCACTGCTTCCGAATCTGGGCGGTCAGTCGGGACTCAATCTCTGCTCGGAATTATATAAAAAGGGTATTCTGGATAAGTACGGGGTAAAGGTCATCGGAGTACAGGTGGATGCCATAGAGAGAGGCGAAGACCGTATAGAATTCAAGAAGACCATGAATGAGCTGGGTATCGGTATGGCCAGGTCAAAGGCCTGCTACAGCGTGGAAGAGGCTCTGGAGATCGCGGACGAGCTGGGTTATCCCGTAGTGCTCCGTCCCGCTTATACCATGGGCGGAGCCGGAGGAGGCTTTGTTTACAACAAGGAAGAACTGAAGACGGTATGCGCCCGGGGACTGCAGGCTTCCCTTATACATCAGGTACTGGTAGAGGAATCCATCCTCGGCTGGGAAGAGCTGGAGCTGGAGGTGGTCCGTGACAGTAAGAACAATATGATCACGGTGTGCTTCATAGAAAACGTGGATGCGGTGGGAGTACATACCGGTGATTCCTTCTGCACAGCCCCCATGCTCACCATTTCCGAGGAGCTGCAGGCAGAGCTTCAGAGACAGGCCTACAGTATCGTGGAGCATATCGGGGTGATAGGAGGTACGAACGTACAGTTTGCCCATGACCCGAAGAGCGGCAGGATCATCGTTATCGAGATAAATCCCAGAACATCAAGATCTTCAGCTCTTGCAAGCAAGGCTACGGGCTTCCCCATAGCCCTGGTTTCCGCAAAGCTTGCATCGGGGCTCACCTTGGACGAGCTTCCCTGCGGAAAGTACGGGACTCTGGATAAATACAAGCCTGACGGGGACTATGTTGTGGTCAAGTTCGCCCGCTGGGCCTTTGAGAAATTCAAAGGCGTGGAGGACAGGCTGGGGACCCAGATGAGAGCCGTGGGTGAAGTCATGAGCATAGGACGGAACTACAAGGAGGCTTTCCAGAAGGCGGTCCGCTCCCTGGAAAAGGGCAGATACGGCCTGGGTCATGTGAGGGACTATGATAAAAAGACAAAGGAAGAACTCTTAAAGCTTTTAAGGGATTCCTCTTCGGAGCGGCACTTCATCATGTACGAAGCCCTGCGTAAAGGGGCAGACGTGAGTGAGATCTTTGAGATCACCGCGGTGAAGGAATACTTCATCAGGCAGATGAAGGAGCTGGTGGAGTTCGAGGAGGAGCTTGTAAGTAAATACAGGGGCAGGGTGCCTGACAGGGAAGATCTCAATAAGGCCAAGAAGGACGGCTTTTCCGACAGGTATCTTTCGGAGATCCTCTCCGTCCCCGAAAGCGCAGTGCGGCATAAGAGGGAGGAATACGGCTTCCTTCAGAGCTGGGACAGCGTTCATGTAAGCGGTACGGAAAAGAGCTGCTATTATTATTCCACCTATAACGGCGATGCTTCCTCTTACGCCGTGGAGGAGCCGGCAGAGGGTTCAAAGGGAAAGATAATGATACTGGGAGGCGGCCCCAACAGGATCGGACAGGGCATAGAATTCGACTATTGCTGTGTCCATGCTGCCAAATCCTTAAAGAAGCTGGGCTTTGAGACCATTATAGTAAACTGTAACCCTGAGACCGTGTCCACGGACTACGATACGTCGGATAAGCTCTATTTTGAGCCCCTTACCCTGGAGGATGTGCTGAGTATCTATAAGAAAGAGAAGCCCCTGGGGGTCATTGCCCAGTTCGGGGGACAGACACCCCTGAACCTGGCATCGGATCTGGAAAAGGAGGGGGTAAAGATCCTTGGTACCTCCCCTGCGGTCATAGATCTGGCAGAGGACAGGGACCAGTTCAGGCTTGTTATGGATAAGCTCGGCATCCCCATGCCGGAGTCGGGAATGGCCACAACGGTTGAAGAGGCTGTTTCTCTTGCTCACCGGATAGGCTATCCCGTTATGGTGCGTCCTTCCTATGTTCTGGGAGGCCGGGGAATGGAGATTGTCCGTGATGACGAGAGCATGAAGGACTATATGAGTGCGGCCGTGGGAGTCACTCCCGACAGACCGATCCTTATAGACCGCTTCCTTCATAACGCGCTGGAATGCGAAGCGGATGCCATAAGCGACGGAAATGATGCCTTTGTGCCGGCGGTGATGGAGCATATAGAGCTGGCGGGGATACACTCGGGAGACAGTGCCTGCATAATCCCTTCAAAGCATATTTCAGAGGGGGCTCTCCGGGTGATAAGGGATTATACCAGGAAGATCGCCACGGAGATGAACGTGGTGGGGCTTATGAATATGCAATATGCCATAGAGGACGGAAAGGTGTATGTTCTGGAAGCAAATCCCAGAGCCTCCCGTACCGTGCCCCTGGTATCAAAGGTCTGCGCCATAAGCATGGTGCCCATAGCCATAGATATAATCACGGGAGAGCTCACCGGGAGAAAGTCTCCGGTACCGGATCTGCCGGAGAAAGAGATCCCCTATTACGGGGTAAAGGAAGCGGTATTCCCCTTCAATATGTTCCCTGAGGTGGATCCCGTGCTGGGACCCGAAATGCGCTCCACCGGTGAGGTCCTGGGAATAGCGGATACTCCGGGAGAGGCCTTCTTCAAAGCGGAAGAGGCAGCCAAAGCGGGGCTTCCCTTAGAGGGAGCGGTGCTCATATCCGTGAATGCCGAGGATAAGCCGGATGCGGCGGAGATAGCGGAATTGTTCCATGAGGACGGCTTTAAGATCTATGCCACCGGAGAGACCTGCAGGAGGATCACCGAAGCCGGGATCCCCGCAGAGCGTGTGAACAAGGCTTATGAAGGCAGGCCCAATGTGAGGGATCTTATCATCAACGGCAAGCTGGATCTCATCATCAATTCCCCGGCGGGGAAGGGCAATATCCATGATGACAGCTACTTAAGAAAGGATGCCATAAAGGCCCATATCCCTTATATCACCACCATCGCAGCGGCAAGAGCCGCAGCGGAGGGCATCAGGGATGTTAAGAGAAACGGGGATTCAACGGTGAAGTCATTGCAGGAACTGCACAGCCTTGTGCCTTAAAGAAGACGGTGAGCCGGCCCGGGAAGGGCCGGCTTTCGTTTTATCCCCTTTATGTGCAGGGGGATGCACCAGAGCTCATGGGTAATTTTGACGAATGGAAACATCATTTTACCTAAAATAGTATAGATAATATCGGCAAATAAACCACATATTTGAACTGTATTTAGTATTTTTTTATATTTTGTTGCTTAATTCTTTATTTTCATATTGCATTTTTAACAAATACATGTTATAGTCTTATCAAAAGTTGAATCGAGGTGCCTAATGAGACGAGAGAACATGGCTAAAAATCAGCATAAGGCTGTTTTGTAGTTAGTGTTCTGTTTTTTATGTGCGCACCTCGCTGATCACGGGATCATAGGGCAGAGGTCCGCACGGAAGGTCGGGAAACAAAGAAAGATGTGCAGATCATTTGTCGAGCAGGTTGAGGACAATCCTATAATCGCAGCCGTTAAGGATGACGAGGGACTTAAGCTTTCTCTTACCAGCGATTCCAGTGTGATCTTTATCCTTTACGGAGATATCTGTACCATACCGGACATTGTAAAAAGAATACATGACGCCGGCCGGACCGCGATGGTTCATGTTGACCTCATAAATGGCCTTTCTTCCAGAGATGTGGCTCTGGACTTTATTAAAACCAGTACAGTGGCCGACGGCATCATAACGACAAAGAGCGCACTCATCCCCCATGCCAAGGAGCTGAAGCTGAACACCATCCTGCGGTATTTTGTGTTGGACAGCCTTGCTCTCATAAATATGGAAAAGGGAGCAAAACCAGGGGTGCCGCAGCCTGACTTTGTGGAATTTCTTCCGGGCATAATCCTTCCCGACATGATAAAGAGGATAAATTCCATATGCAGGGTGCCGGTGATTGCAGGAGGTCTAATTTCGGACAAGGCGGGGGTCATGAATGCTCTCTCAAACGGTGCGGTGGCTGTGTCGACCACCAATCCCAAGGTCTGGTTTCTTTAAGTGCGGATCAGAAAAAGGAAACGGCGGGAAGCCCGGAAATGCTTCCAAAATCTAAGAGAAGGTTTTATTGATGGTACTGTAAAGCTTTCCGTGAAAACTTTACAGTACGCAGGCCACACCGCCGCGAAGCGGCATTTGAACGGCGTGGCTCTCAAAAGTTTAAGGAGGTAACAAAGTATGGCTAAGTATGTGATGGCTCTGGATGCGGGAACGACCAGCAACAGATGTATCCTTTTCAACGAGAAGGGTGAGATGTGCTCTGTTGCGCAGAAAGAATTCACGCAGTACTATCCTCAGCCGGGCTGGGTTGAGCACGACGCGAACGAGATCTGGAACACCCAGCTTGCAGTTGCTAAGGAAGCTCTGCAGAAGGCAGGCGCTACCGCTTCTGACATCGCAGCGATCGGTATCACAAACCAGCGTGAGACCACCATTGTATGGGACAGGGCTACAGGAGATCCCGTTTATCACGCTATCGTTTGGCAGTGCCGCAGAACTGCTGACATGAAGCAGGAACTGATGGACAAGTATCCCGGAATCGACAATTCCGCATACAACAAGACCGGTCTTGTATTTGACCCTTATTTCTCAGGAACAAAGCTTCGCTGGATACTGAACAATGTGGACGGCGTTCGTGAGAGAGCTGAGAAAGGCGAGCTTTGCTTCGGTACTGTTGACACATGGCTTATCTACAAGCTCACAAAGGGCAAGGTACACGCTACAGATTATTCAAATGCTTCCAGAACATTGATGTTCAACATCAATACCTGCCAGTGGGACGAGGAACTCTGCAAGCAGCTTGAGGTTCCCATGAGCATGCTTCCCAAGGCTCTTCCTTCCAGCAGCACCGAGTATGGCGAATCCGATCCCGAGTTCTTCGGCGGACCCATCAAGATCGCAGGCGTTGCAGGTGACCAGCAGGCAGCCCTCTTCGGACAGACCTGTTTCGAGTCCGGAATGGCAAAGAACACCTACGGTACAGGATGCTTCATGCTGATGAACATCGGCACAAAGCCTCTCTTCCCGAACAACGGACTTCTTACAACCATTGCATGGGGACTTGACGGCAAGGTTGAGTACGCTCTGGAAGGTTCCGTATTCGTAGCAGGTGCAGCTATCCAGTGGCTCCGTGATGAGGTTAAGCTGGTTGATTCTTCACCGGATTCGGAATACTTTGCAACACAGGTTAAGGATACCAACGGATGTTACGTTGTTCCCGCATTCACGGGACTTGGTGCTCCTTATTGGGATCCCTACGCACGCGGAGCTATCACAGGCCTTACCCGTGGCGTAAACAAGTATCACATCATCCGTGCTACACTTGAGTCTCTTGCACTTCAGACAAATGACGTGCTGGCAGCCATGGAAGACGGATCGGGAGTTAAGCTCAATGCTCTTAAGGTTGACGGCGGAGCCTGCAAGAATAATTTCCTTATGCAGTTCCAGTCAGATATCATCAATGCTCCCGTTCATCGTCCTGTATGTGTTGAGACCACCGCTATGGGTGCTTCTTACCTCGCAGGTCTTGCAGTCGGCTTCTGGGCAAGTAAGGATGACGTTATCAAGAACTGGGCTATAGACAGAGAATTCAAGCCCGAAATGACTGATGCCGACAGAGATGCCAAGATCAAGGGCTGGAAGCAGGCAGTTAACGCAACCCGTAACTGGGCAAAATAATCAATTAAGGTTTTCGCTGTTCTCCGCCGGAGTGCCTGATGCTCCGGCGGGGGCAGAAAACGATGGTCTGTTTGAGCAGGCCGGATCATATTTCACAAAATAAGGAGGTTTTAGTTTATGCAGGCTTATATTGCTGAGTTTATTGGAACAGCTATTCTGGTTATCTTAGGTGACGGTGTATGTTGTAACGTAAATCTTGAAAAGTCTGGTTTTAAGGGCGGCGGCGCTGTTTACATCCTTATCGGATGGGGAATGGCAGTTATGGTTCCCGCATTCACTTTCGGCGGAGCTTCAGGTGCTCACTTCAATCCCGCTGTTACCATCGGTGCAGCTATCCGTGGCGGACTTTCATGGGGCCTTGTTCCCGGTTATATCATCGCTCAGATGCTGGGCGGCTTTGTTGGTGCTGCTATCCTTATGGTTCTTTTCGGAGATCATATCAAGGCTACCGCTGATGATGCCACAGTACGCGGCTGCTTCTGCACAGGACCTTCCATCCCTAACGTAGGGCTTAACTTCCTGTCAGAGTTCGTAGCTACATTCATTCTGGTATTCACCCTTGCTTCTATTCCCGGAGCAGCAGGTGCATCAAATGTCAGCTGGATCCTCGTATACGGCGTGATCGTTGCCTGCGGCGCTTCCTTCGGAGGACTTACCGGATACGCAATGAATGCTGCAAGAGATTCAGCTCCCCGTTTTGCTTATCAGCTTCTCGGACCCAACAAGGGTAACAAGGATCCCAACTGGGGATATGGCTGGATCCCGCTTGTTGCTCCTATCTGCGGCGGTATCGTAGCTTCTGTTCTTCACAATGTTCTTACAGGCATGGGTGCCATTGTAATGTAATAAAGCTTTCAAACAATCACATATTTATTGATTGCCAAAGGAATGGGAGAAACGGCGACGGAAGCATCAGGCTCCGTCGCTGTTTTTAAAAAAGGTGTTGTACATTTAAGAAAGGAATGACTATGACCTATGATTGCATAATTATCGGAGCGGGGGTAAGCGGCAGTGCTACTGCACGTGAGCTTTCCAAATATGATCTGAATGTCTGCGTCCTTGAAAAGGGCGAGGATGTCTGCTCCGGAACAAGTAAGGCAAACAGCGCCATTGTTCACGCAGGCTTTGACGCTGCCGAAGGTTCCCTTATGGCAAAGCTGAATGTTGAGGGGAATGAAATGATGGGACAGCTTGCCGAAGATCTGGATATACCTTTCAAGAGGAACGGATCTTTGGTCGTCTGCATTCATGAAGAGGAAAAGGGAGGACTTCAGGATCTTTATAACAGAGGCATAGCCAATGGCGTAAAGGATATGAGGATCCTGGACAAGAAGGAGCTCCATGAGATGGAGCCGAATCTTTCGGATCAGTGCTGTGCCGCCCTTTACGCTCCCACAGGCGGGATAATCTGCCCCTTCATGCTGAATATAGCAATGGCTGAGAATGCGGCCATGAACGGCGTTGATTTCTTCTTTAACACAGAGGCAGAGACCCTTAAGCGTGATGAAAACGGTATCTGGCATATCCGTACAAATAACGGTGAGTATAAGACAAAGTATGTGGTGAATGCTGCCGGTATCTATTCCGACGTATTCCATAACATGGTTGCCGACAAAAAGATCCATATCACTCCCAGAAGAGGAGATTACTGCCTCCTGGATAAGGAAATGGGCGGCTTTGTTTCAAAGACCATCTTCCCTCAGCCCACCAAGCTGGGCAAGGGCGTTCTGGTTTCTCCCACTATCCACGGAAACCTGATCGTAGGTCCTACCGCCATTGATATAGAGGATAAGGAAGCTACGGCTACCACGGCTGCCGGTATCAATGACCTCATCGCAAAGGGAGGCATGTACGTTGACAATCTTCCCGTTGCAAGGAAGGTGATCACCAGCTTTGCGGGACTCCGTGCTCATGAGGATGCACATGAATTCGTCATCGGCGAAGTCAAGGAAGCTCCGGGCTTTATCGACTGCGCCGGGATCGAGTCCCCCGGCCTTACCTCAAGTCCGGCTATCGGAAAGATGGTGGCAGGTATAGTATGTGATCTTGCACATCCCGAAAAGAAGGCAGACTGGAACGGCAAGAGGAAGGGTATCTTAAATCCTTCAGGTATGTCTGTTGAGGAAAGAAATGAGCTCATAAAGAAGGAACCCGCATACGGACAGATCATCTGCCGCTGCGAGTCCATTTCCGAAGGCGAGATCCTTGAAGCTATACGCAGACCTCTGGGTGCCCGCTCACTTGACGGCGTAAAGCGCCGCACAAGAGCCGGAATGGGAAGATGCCAGGCAGGTTTCTGCTCACCCCGTGTAATGGAGATCATCAACCGTGAGCTGGGGATCCCCACAGAGAAGATCACGAAGAGCGGAGGCAAGTCTGTTATCGCTCCCGAGCGCACAAAAGCAGGGAAAGGAGGAGAGGCATAATGTTATCATATGATATTGTTATCGTAGGCGGAGGCCCTGCGGGACTTGCGGCAGCTGTTGCGGCAAGGGAAGCGGGCACACAGTCGATCCTCATCCTTGAGCGTGACCATGAGCTGGGAGGAATCTTAAATCAGTGCATCCACAACGGTTTCGGACTTCACACATTTAAGGAAGAGCTGACAGGCCCCGAATATGCATACCGTTTCATGGAGAAGGTGTTTGAACAGAAGATCGAGTATAAGCTGAACACCATGGTCATGGACATCTCTGCAGACAGGGTTGTCACCGCAATGAATAAGAAGGACGGCATGTTCGAGATTCAGGCCGGCGCGGTTGTACTAGCCATGGGCTGCAGGGAAAGGCCGAGGGGTGCCTTGAATATCCCGGGCTACAGGCCTGCAGGTATTTTCTCCGCAGGTACTGCACAGCGGCTTGTGAACATCGAGGGCTATATGCCCGGCCGTGAGGTTGTGATCCTGGGTTCCGGAGATATCGGACTGATCATGGCCCGCCGTATGACACTTGAGGGCGCAAAGGTAAAGGTGGTTGCCGAGCTTCTGCCCTTCTCAGGCGGCTTAAAGAGAAATATCGTACAGTGTCTTGATGACTTCGGCATCCCCCTTAAGCTCTCCCACACCGTTGTGGATATCGAGGGGAAGGAACGGGTTTCCGCAGTTACCATAGCCGAGGTGGGGCCCGACATGAAGCCCATCCCCGGTACGGAAGAGAGATATACCTGTGATACCCTCCTTCTTTCCTGCGGACTTATTCCGGAGAACGAGCTTTCAAAGAGCGCAGGGGTAGAGCTAAATCCCGTTACCAGCGGTCCTGTAGTAAACGAGTCCTTAGAGACCAGTATTCCCGGCGTATTTGCCTGCGGAAACGTGCTCCATGTACACGACCTGGTTGACTTCGTTTCCGAGGAAGCAAAGAAGGCCGGAGAAAACGCTTCCAAATATGTCCGGAAGACTCTGGCTTCCTCCGATAAGGAATCCATTAAGCTCGTTGCCACCGAAGGCGCACGCTACACGGTTCCCGTTACCATCAATACCGACAGGATGGATGATCTTCTTACCGTACGTTTCCGTGTGGGTGCGGTATTCCAGGATTCCTATGTCAGCGTATATTTTGATGATGAGCGGATCATGCACTTAAAGAAACGCATCATGGCTCCCGGGGAGATGGAGCAGGTTATCCTCCAGAAGAAGAAGCTTGCGGAATATCCTGACCTGAAGACCATCACCATCAAGATAGAGAAAGAATAAAGGAGGCAGATATAATGGAAACAAGAGAATTAACCTGTATAGGCTGCCCCATGGGCTGTCAGATAACAGTTCAGCTTGACAAGGGAGAAGTGGTAAGTGTCGAGGGAAATACCTGTGAAAAGGGCGATATCTATGCCCGCAAGGAAGTGACGAATCCCACCAGGATCGTTACCAGTACCGTGGTCATAAACGGCGGCGACAAGGAAAGGCTTCCCGTCAAGACAAAGAACGATATCCCCAAGGACAAGATCTTCGACGTAATGAAAGATATTGACGCGGTTACCGTGGATGCTCCGAAGAAGATCGGTGATGTGATCATTGATAACGTTGCCGGCACGGGAGTTGCGGTCATCGCCACGAGAAACGTAGAAATCGAATAGTCACGAAGTTACTATTCGATTTCTAACGAGCAAAAATATCAGGGATGTTTTTGCGAGTATCGGAATAAAAAACGCCCCGGACCAGTGCCGGGGCGTTTTTATGGACAGGGGAGGGACGGACCGTCCCTCCCCTGCTGATGCATTGCATAGTGAGACAAAAAAGCTTATCATATAACGAGCAAAAAGCGAAGCGTTTGCGAGTCTAACCTATAACCGAAAACAGACCTGCCCGGGAAGGACACAGAACGGGTTACAGGATGGAGGATATAAAAAGATGTTTAAGAAGCGCCGTGAAAAAATAAAGACAGCGTTGAAGACCGGAATGACAGCCATTTTGGGAGCACTGTTACTTCTGATAATGGCGGTGCCGGTGTATGCGGAAGATGAAGTAGAGAAAAACGGAGAAGTCACCACCGTGACTGAAGCCTTTAAGAATGTGCAGGCCGGCGACGAATTCACTCTGCTCCGGGATGTTGTAATAAATGAGAGCATAAAAATCAATGCCGGCAGCGAGGGAAACCCGGTTATCCTGGACCTTAACGGACACGGGATCAGTGCAAATGCAACTGAAAATGCTCCATTCAGCGTCATCACCGTAGAAAACAAGGGATACCTGAAGATAGAGGACAGTGGAAATGAACCCAATACTCAATATTACATAGTTAATGACCCCGATACAAACGGAGCAGGGCTTGCTACGGTATGCGATGAAGCTGCATATAATTCGTTCAACGGAACAAAGGGAACCTTCACCGGAGGATATATCACGGGAGGGAAGGGTAATAAATATGGTCTTGCCGGAGGGTCGAACGAATATAGAGGCGGCGGAATAGACGTTTATGGTACCTTGAATATGATTGGCGGCACTGTCATCGGAAATGAAGCAAAGGAGCATGTCGGCGGGATATATGCATATATTAATTCTTATATTGAAATAAAAGACAGCACTATAAGCGGTAATCGTGCAGGGAATACTGGCGGTGGGATTCACGCCTTCAGCTCCGGATTAGTATCAAGTGACAGCCGGATAACCGGAAACTCTGCAGAACAGGGCGGAGGCATATTCCTTCAGAGTAGTAACTATTCTAATGAAATAAATAATACAGTTATTTGCAGAAACAAAGCAGCGGTCTGGGGTGGAGGCGCATATATCGATGTACAAAATGGTTCTTTCACTATGAATGGCGGGGAGATATGCAATAATGAAATAATCTATAAAGATGGATTTTCTGATCCATTGGGCGGAGGCGTACACCTCTTCCTCGGAGAATTCAATATGAACGGCGGAAGGATCTGTAATAATAAAATTGAGGGATCCGGTTCCTGTAAAGGCGGAGGCGTGTGTGTTAATGCAAATAACACCACCGTATTTTCTGTTTCCGGCAATGCGGTCATTACAGATAATATGTGCGAAACAAGTCCCGATAATGTCTGTCTGCGGGAAGATACAGATGAAAACGGTAATAAAATTGTTAAAAACATCACTGTAAACGGAAGCCTTGCAGGCGAAAGCCGTATCGGTGTTACTACCGAAATTGACGAAACGCGCACCTTCACATCAGGCTTACCGGGAAAGGGCAGCGTATCAAACTTCTTCAGCGACAAGGAAGGCCTTGGGGTTTTTCCGGATGATGATAACGAGGCTGCAATGGCTAAGAAGCTGACAGTTACATTCAATTCCAATGACGGAAATGATATTAGCGTTTTTCAGACGGTGGGGAAGGATCTCCATGCAGCCTTAAGCGCAAATTCCTTTGTCCCGCCTTCAGATTCATATTTCGATGGATGGGCAGAGACAGAAAGCGGGAAGAAGGTTTATGGTGATGGCGGAACTGTTTATTTTACAGCAGATACTGTTTTTTACGCCAGGTGGCCTTTTGGCGTTACAGTAAAAAATGGAACTGTTGCCGGCACCGGTAAATGTGTGAAGGGCGAGACCGTAGAGATAAAAGCAAATGACCTCGAAAGAAAGAGATTTATAAAGTGGACAACTGATGACGGGGTAACCTTTGATAATCCCGTTTCAGCAACGACCACATTTACGATGCCGGCAAAGACCGTGACAGTTTCAGCGACATACGAGGATATACCCAATTCCGATGTGATCGTCAAAAAGGCTCCGAAAGGAGTGGCAGGCCTGAAATACAATGGCGGGGAGCAGGAGCTTATAACCGCCGGAGAAGTGGAAGGCGGTACACTTCTTTATGCTTTGGGGGAATCCGGAGCCTTCGGGACTGAGATTCCAAAGGCTGTAGAAGCCGGTGATTACGCCGTATTCTGGTATGTCAAAGGGGACGACTATTATAATGACACTGAAAAGGCGAGGATAGATGTCTCCATCGGAAAGGCGGAGGAGGAAGAGAAGAAGGACGAAGAAGAAAAGAA
>JAFVEU010000250.1 GCA_017475845.1 Lachnospiraceae bacterium
AAGAATTTCAGGCCGGAACTGAAGAGAGGATCTCTGGATGGGGACAGTGCAGCAAAGGAAAGCGGCACTACCCTTAACGCCATTAATAACGGACTTACGGTGAACCTAAAGGACAGGACCGTGGTGGATTTCTTCAGAAAGAGATATCTCTTAAAGGACATTCATATGTCCATTCCCACGGGGCACATGGTACTGCTCCTCGGAGGTTCGGGAGCCGGAAAGACCACCTTCCTCAACGCTCTTACGGGCTACGAGAAGGCAAATGCCCAAGTAATGCTGAATGGCGGCGATATCTACAATAATTACGAAAATATGAAATACGATCTGGGTTTTGTGCCGCAGCAGGACCTTATGAGAGACGGGGATACGGTGGCAATGACACTGCTTGATGCGGCAGGGCTCAGGCTTCCGAAGAGCTACAGTATCTTCCGCAAGATAGAACGAATGGATGAGCTCCTTGATAAGTTCGGTCTTTCATCCGTTAAGAATAACCTGGTGGAAAAGCTGTCGGGAGGACAGAGGAAGAGACTCTCCATTGCCATGGAATTTGTTTCCGATCCCACCCTTTTTATCCTTGACGAACCGGATTCCGGACTTGACGGCATAGTGGCAAGAAAGCTTTTTGAGAGCCTTCGCTCCATCGCAGATGAAGGGAAGATCGTTATAGTCATAACCCACACCCCTGACAGGGTCATCGATCTTTTTGATGATGTCATAGTGCTGGCAAAGGATGCAAACCGGACGGGGCGCCTTGCTTTCTACGGTTCCATTGACGAGGCATACTCTTTCTTCGACAAAGGATCCATGGAGGACATTCTCCGCTCCATCAACCAGAAGGATGAAGGGGGAGAGGGCAGGTCGGATGAATTCATTGAGAAGTATGCCATTAATATCTCTGAACAGGCGGTATGATCATGGAAAACAGCGGGAAAACGGAAGAACTGAACCTTAAGGAAACAGAACAGCTAAAATATACTGGCCGTATCGGCCAGACCTTTATCTATTTGATCAAGCTTTTCAGGATCTTTATCTTCAGGAATGACTGGAAGGTGCTTCCCATGGCGGCAGTGATCGCAGGACTGGTTTCAATGGTGGTGGGAAAGGGGCTCTTTGTCACCATGGAGGGAACCCTGCAGGGAGCCTTTGCTCTGAGCTGTGTATGCATCTGGAACGGGTTCTTTAATTCCATTCAGTTGATATGCAGGGAGAGACCGGTCATAAAAAGAGAGCACAGAGCGGGCCTTCACATGACTTCCTATGTATGTGCCCATCTTATTTTCCAATTCCTTTTATGTGCGGCCCAGACGGGGATCATCATCGTTGTCTGCAGGTTTTCCGGGATAAAGTTCCCTGCAGACGGGATAATGTTTAAGGGAGCAGATGGTTTCATTCTGGAATTTGCCGTCACTCTTTTTGTCATAACCTATGCTTCCGATATTCTGGCGCTTATGATATCGGCTATCGTACATAACACCACCACGGCCATGACGGTAATGCCCTTCATGCTAATCGTGCAGCTGGTTTTTGCAGGTTATTTCAATATCCCTGCTGCTCTTTCGGAAGTGACCAACTTAATGGTCTCAAAGTGGGGAACCCAGAGCTTATGCGCTCTGGCACGATATAACGATCTTCCGGCCGTTCTGGTCTGGAATAGAATGGTGGCCGCGGGAAGCGTGGATCTGGGCGGAGGAGTAAAGCTGTCCGAGGTGATGAAGTTCGTGGAAGAGAATGGTATGAGGGAAAAGGTCCTCTATGAAATGGGGAAAGCGAGCCAGAATCCCGTGTATGTGTCCACCGCTGAGAATCTCATCTCCTGCTGGCAGCATATGGCGGTATTTGCCGCGGTCTTTGCTTTTGTGACCGTTGTATTCATGGAGTTCATAGACAGGGATAAACGCTGAATGTCACCCCTGCTGTGTCTTCCGGTAGTCGGAGGGTGAGCTTCCGAAGTGGCGCTTAAAGGCCTTGGAAAAGGTAAAGGTGTCATTGTAGCCCACGCTTGCGGCGATCTGGTTCACGTTCATATTCTCATCCGAGAGAAGCTTTACCGCCATTTTCATCCTGTAGGTCAGGAGATATTCCTGAAGGGAATAGCCGGTGGCCTCCTTGAAAAGCCGGGTGAGATAGCTTCTGTTAAGCCCCAGGGCCATGGCTATATTATCGATCTTTATAGGCTCCGAATACTTGAGCCGGACATAGGAGATCACATTCTTTACGTAGAGCAGGGAATTATTCTGCTCTCTTTCCTCCTTTGCGGAGGAATTCTCTATCATATAATCACAGATCTTATAGAGATTTCCCACACAGTAATACTGCCTCTTATAGTGCTTGAGCATATCCATGGCCAGATCCTCAATGGTCTTTGAATGCTCAAGGGGAGTATATACCGGATGCTCCGGGGAAAGACCTGATTCCTTTAAGATAAGAGGGATCTTCGGGCCTCCGATATGCACCCAGATGTATTCCCAGGGGTCGTACTTGTCCGCCTGGTAGAAGGTGCGGACGTTGTCGGGGATAAGGAAGATCTGGTGCTCGTGGATATCATACTGCCGGTTGTTGAGCCTTAGGATCCCCTTTCCCTTTATTATGAAATGGAGGATTATCCTGTTTTTAACAAAATGCTCGTATGAATAGAGAGGTTCGCATTTATTCCGCCCCAGCTCATATAGATAAAAATCATCAGAATCTTCATAGTTTACAAACTTGCAAAAATCACATCCTTCAAGCTTAGCTGCCATGATACACCTCCCTTACTAAAAATCATTATAACACCTTTTGACAAAATGCAAGTCACATTTTGACATTTTTATATCAAAAAAGTCCATTCATAGAATCGTTTCACCTGATTATACTGGAGAGTACCCTGAACCGATCATGTGTAACCGTTAACAGTTTTTGAAAGGTTTTACGAATGGACATTATCTGGCACAGCAAATCAAGGCAGTATCATTTGTATAACGATAAGATCAGCTATATCATGGGAGTCACGCCTCTCGGGGATCTGGGCAGCATTTATTTCGGAAGCCGGATCCATGATAAGGAAGATATGTCTTATGTGGTAAACCGGTTTATGCTGTCAAATGTGGCAGTGGATCCGGATACGGAATCCTATTCCATGGAGCTTAACTGTCAGGAATATCCCTGCTTCGGCACCACGGATTTCGGCACCCAGGCATATGAGGTGGAGATCTCCAACGGATCCAGAGTGAGCGCCTTTGCGTACAGGGATCATAAGATCTTTAAGGGCAAGTCCCCTTTAAGGGGTCTTCCTGCCACCTATGCGGATGAAGATGAGGCCATGACCCTGGAGGTATATCTGGATGACGAAGTGGCAAGGATGTCTCTGACCCTTTCATATACCATATTTGACAGGTATCCCGTGATCGCAAGACATGCGGTGTTCACCAATAACGGCCCCTCGGAGACAAAGCTCACAAAAGCGCTGAGCGCATGTATCGATCTTCCTGATCAGGGTTACGAATGGATGCAGTTTTCGGGAGCCTGGGCGAGAGAGAGGATCCCTGAGGTAAGGAAGCTTACCCCGGGGAGTATTTCCATAGAGAGCAAGCGCGGCGTATCCAGCGCCAATCAGAATCCCTTTGTGATAGTAAAGAGACCGGGAACGGATGATTTCGCCGGTGAAGCCATAGGGATGTCCTTTGTTTACAGCGGAAATTTTGTGGCTCAGGCCGAGTGTGATACCTTCGGACGTTTAAGGCTGCTTATGGGCATCAATCCCGACAGGTTTACATGGCCCTTAAAGCAGGGGGAGTCCTTCGAGACTCCCGAGGTGGTCATTGCCCGCACGAATGAAGGACTTAACAGCTTAAGCCAGACCTATCACGATCTTTACAACAATAATCTGGTAAGAGGAAAGTGGAAGAACACACCGAGACCTATCCTTATCAACAACTGGGAAGCCACCTTTATGGACTTCGACGAGGAAAGGATCCTGAAGATCGCCGAAAAGGCAAGGGATGCCGGAGTTGAGCTCTTTGTCCTGGACGACGGATGGTTCGGAGAGAGGAATGACGATACCGCGGGTCTGGGTGACTGGGTGGAGAATACGAAAAAGCTCCCTCAGGGAATGGCGGGTCTTTCGAGGAAGGTCAATGCCCTTGGGATGAAGTTCGGTTTCTGGATCGAACCCGAAATGGTGAATCCCGACAGCAATCTGTTCAGAAGGCATCCGGAATGGGCCCTGGCGACTCCGGGGAGGAAGTCGTCCCTGGGAAGACACCAGCTGGTCCTTGATTTTTCAAGGGAAGAGGTGGTGGAGTACGTCTACGGCATGCTTAAAAAGGTCATAGAGAACGCCGAGATCAGCTACATCAAATGGGACATGAACCGTTCCCTAACGGAGGTCTGCAATGCGAATCTTCCCGCTATAGAACAGGGGACGATCTACCACAGATATATTATGGGCGTCTACAGCCTGTATGAGAAGCTTAAGAATGATTTCCCGGAGATACTCTTTGAATCCTGCTCATCGGGCGGGAACAGATATGATGCGGGAATGCTCTATTATGCGCCTCAGGCCTGGTGCTCGGACAATACCGATGCCATTGACAGGATAAGGATACAGTACGGAACCTCCTTCGGATATCCCATATCCTCCATAGGAGCCCATGTTTCCGCAGTCCCAAACCAGCAGACAGGACGAAGCGTTTCGATCTCAACCAGGGCGGATGTGGCATATTTTGGCACATTCGGATATGAGCTGGATCTGAACAGGATAAGCGAAGAGGAGTTTGAAGAGGTTAAAAAGCAGATAAGCTTCATGAAGAAATACAGGGAGCTTATCCAGTTCGGTACTTTTTACAGGCTCCGCTCTCCCTTTGAAAAGGATCAGGCTTCCTGGATAGTGGTCTCAAAGGACAGAAAGAAGGCTGTGTTCGGCTTCTTTTCCATGAAGGCGAAGGTGAACGAGCTTCCGGGATTTATAAAGCTCGCAGGCCTTAAGGAGGATCTTAAATATGTGATCCGGGGTGAGAGATACTACGGAGACGAGCTTATGAATATGGGACTGGCTCTTGGGAGATTCTGCAGCAGCGGCTTCTTCGCAAGACAGGAATACCATTCCTTTGTGGAGGTGCTTGAAGCGGAGTGAAGTATGCTATCCCGGGCTTCACAGGACAGGAGATAAAGCTGGTCACAAAATGACATGATGATTTCACGAATTACCATACCCATATACTGATACATTGATTATCATGAAGAGGTAATCGTGATCGGAAAAGGGTGATATTACGTTTACTAAAGATCAAGGTATTTTTTATTAGGAGGTTATGTATGAAAAAGAAAATAGTAGCTATTTTACTCAGCGCCTTTACCGCTTTTTCTCTTATCGCCTGTGGCGGTGCGGGTACGGCAGCTCCTGCGGATCAGGCAGCACCCGCGGCTGAAGAAGCGGCTCCCGCGGCTGAGCCCGAAGCGCCTGCAGCAGAAGAAGCGGCTCCCGCAGCTGAAGAGGCGGCTCCCGAGAGCATCGGCAGCAGCGTAGCAGGTGAGCTTTCCGTAACCATCTGGGATGAGGGCCAGAGACCCGGACTCCAGCAGATCGTTGACGAGTGGAGCGCACAGTCAGGCGTTAAGGCTACCATCCAGGTTGTGGACTGGAATGATTACTGGACACTTCTTGAAGCCGGAGCAACAGGCGGAGAGCTTCCCGATGTATTCTGGATGCACTCAAACGTAGCCCAGAAGTACATGGAGAACGATCTTCTTCTGGATCTCACTGACAGGATCGCTTCCAGTGACAAGATCGACTTAAATAACTACTATGAAGGTATAGTAAATCTGTATAAGTCTGACGGCAAGCAGTATGCGGTTCCCAAGGATATAGACACCATCGCTCTCTGGTACAACAAGACCATATTTGATGAGATGGGGGTTCCTTATCCCGATGATACATGGACATGGGATGACTTCGCTGCAAACGCAAAGAAGCTTACAAATGCGGATCACTGGGGATATGCCATCGCTCCCGGAAACAACCAGGAAGGCTATTACAATACCATCTATTCAATGGGCGGCTATGTTATAAGCGACGACAAGAAGACCTCCGGTATGGATGATCCTAATTCCATCAAGGCTGTCAAGCTCTTCACCGACATGATAGCAGACGGCTCCTGCCCTGACCTTGCAACCGTTTCCGAGACAGCTCCCAACGAGCTTCTCTGCGCAGGCAAGACAGCAATGGCCATCAACGGCTCATGGATGCTCGCAGGCTACAGGGACAACGAATATGCGGCAGCAAACTGTGATGTGGCAGTTCTTCCTTATACCAACTCTCCTGATGACCGTGTATCCATCTACAACGGGCTTGGATGGGCAGCTGCAGCAAACGGCAAGAACATCGACGCGGCATGGTCACTTATAGAGTACCTCGGCTCCAAGGAAGCACAGCTCAAGCAGGCTGAACTGGGTGTTACAATGTCAGCCTACAAGGGAACCTCGGATGCATGGGTTAAGAGCGTTGACTGTTTCGACCTTAACGGACATATGCAGATGCTGAACGCAAAGCTGGTATTCAGACCTTACTCAAGAGACACCACAGTATGGGAAGATATGATGATCGAGAAGCTTCAGGATGCATGGACCGGTTCCAGGCCTGTAGAGGATGTCTGCAAGGATATCGCTGCAGAGATGAATTCGGATCTTGCCGAGGAATAAGATTTCCTTCATTAAACCAATGTGATACCATAACAGTGGGTGCGCCCGGGGAATGCTCCCTGGGCGCATCTCAAACGTAAGGCTGTTTCAGGAAAAGTGTAAGTGTTTTAAGGAGAACCACGTGAAGAAGAAAGCTTCATCCAGAGAAAAAAGTGAATTCATATGGGGCTGGATCTTTATCCTTCCCACCATGATCGGACTGGGGGTACTTAATATCTATCCCATGATCGATACGGTCATTCAGAGTTTTTACAAGACAGGGGATTTCGGAAAAGGCAATGTCTTTGTGGGTCTTAAGAATTATGAGAAGGTTCTGGGAGATGCGGAAGTGTGGCAGGCTCTGTGGAACACGGTTAAATATGCGGTGGTGGAGGTTCCCTTCTCTGTAGTCATCGCACTCCTTTTAGCGGTCTGCTTAAACAGAAAGATAAAGGGACGGAATATCTTCAGGACCATCTTCTTCCTCCCAATGGTAGTTGCTCCCGCGGCCATCGCCATGGTATGGAAGTGGTTATATAATTCGAACTTCGGTCTTATCAACAATGTCTTCCACATCAATGTGAAGTGGATATCGGATCCGAATCTCGCCATCTTTTCCATAGCGGTGATCGGTATCTGGTCGGCAATAGGTTATAACATGGTCCTTTTCCTGGCGGGCCTTCAGGAGGTGCCAAGGGACTATTACGAGGCTGCCTCCTTAGACGGGGCCAATGCCTTTGACCAGCTTATCCACATAACCGTGCCCCTGATCTCCCCCACCATCTTCTTTGTGCTGGTGACAAGGATCATAGGAGCCATGCAGGTATTCGACCTTATCTACATGATGATCGACTTGAACAATCCTGCCTGGAAAAAGACGGAATCACTGGTATTCCTGTTTTACAAGTATTCCTTTGAACAGAGTAAAAAGGGATACGGCGCCACTGTTGTCGTCGTGCTTCTCATAGTCATTCTGATACTCACGGGTATACAGCTCTTTGGCCAGAAGAAGTGGGTTCACTATGAATAAGGGGGTTTTTATGAGTAATAAAATCAGCAGGGCTTTTATATATCTGATCCTCATACTTATGTCCATAACGATGCTGGTGCCCTTTATCTGGATGTTCCTTACGGCCTTCAAGACCGTTGCGGAGACCATGCAGGTAGATCCCTTTGTTTACATCCCGAAGGTATGGCAGGTGCAGAATTTCAGTAACGTTGTGAAAGCCATGGACTTTGTAAGGCTTTACGCCAACACCCTTGCCATGGTGGGACTCCGTATCATTTTTGCCGTGGCTACAGCAACCTTGAGCGGATACGCCTTTGCAAGACTTGAGTTCAAGGGGAAGAATCTGATGTTCACCATCGTACTGCTGCAGATGATGATACCTGTACAGATATATGTCATCCCCCAGTATGTAATGGTAAGCAAGCTCCATTGGACAAATACCGTTATGGGTCTTGTTTTTCCGGGACTGGTATCCGCCTTCGGAACCTTCCTTTTCAGACAGGCTTTCAAGCAGCTGCCCAGAGACCTGGAGGAAGCTGCAAGGCTAGATGGCTGCAGTATTCCCCAGACCTTCCTTTTCGTTATGGCGCCTCTTACAAAATCCTCCATGGTGGCGCTGGGGATATTCACGGCGGTCTTTGCCTATAAGGACCTGATGTGGCCCATGATAGTATGCCCGGATAACAGGGCTACCACTCTGGCGAGTGCCCTTGCAAAGATGAACGGACAGTACCAGCAGAAATATCCGGAGCTTATGATGGCGGCGCTTATTTCCTGCGTACCAATGATAGTGATCTACATTCTCTTCCAGAGACAGTTTATCGAAGGTATAGCAACCTCCGGCGGTAAGCTGTAAACGGCCGGGTGTTGACAGTATTGACGGAGATTTATGGATAAGATAAAAGAAACGAGAAGAATAG
>JAFVEU010000251.1 GCA_017475845.1 Lachnospiraceae bacterium
ATGAGGATATGGTGAGCATACTTGATGACTGTCTCGCCCTCAATATGCCGGAAACCAGGCTCAAATGGCATTACAGATCAAGGCACGAAAGCCTTATCGCCTTCAGTAACCATGAATTCTACGAAAGCAGGCTCTATACCTTCCCTTCCGTGAACGACAGGGAATCAAAGGTCACGCTTGTGCACACCGGAGGTGTGTTTGAAAGATCGGGGAAGAGGCAGAATAAGGCGGAAGCCGCTCAAGTGGTGGATGAGGTGAAACGGCGGTTTGCGGATCCGGAGCAGAAGGAAATGAGCTATGGCATTGTGACCTTTAACGTGAACCAGCAGGATCTCATAGAAGACCTCTTAAACGAGGAATGTGTGGGAAATGAGGAATTTGAGTCCTGGCTCTATAACAGGGAAGAGAGCATCTTTGTCAAGAATCTTGAGAATGTTCAGGGAGATGAGAGAGACGTGATCCTCTTTTCCGTGGGATACGGGCCGGATGAAAACGGAAAGGTCTATATGAATTTCGGTCCCCTGAACCGGGACGGAGGCTGGAGACGGCTTAATGTGGCGGTAACAAGGGCAAGGAAGGAAATGAAGGTATTCTCATCCCTTTCAGCCGGGGACATCGATACGGCACGGACAAAGGCCGAGGGTGTCATTGCCCTTAAGAGATTCCTGGATTTTGCCGCGGGTAAGAGAAATATGTTTGAGGATACCGGTGAAGCCTCAAAAGAGAAAACCGGTTCCGGCATAGCGGGAGCCATAAGGGATCATTTAAGGGAGCAGGGATACGAAGCGGATATTTCCGTTGGCAGCTCCGAATTCACCGTGGATCTCGGAGTGATAGATCCCGGAAACAGTTCCAGGTATATCCTGGGGATACTGCTTGACGGTGAAAGCTACAGGGCCGCAAAGACCACTGCAGACAGGGAAGTATCACAGATATTCGTGTTAAGCGGCCTCGGCTGGAGAATCAAGCGTATCCGGACCATGGACTGGTATGATGATCCCCAAAGGGAATTAAGGAAAATACTGGAAGTTTTAGGGGAATACACAAAGAATGTGTCTTTACAGAGCGGCTGAAAAATGCATATCACTGCTTTTTACCCTGTTTCTCGGAACTACACTGGTTCTCATACTTTTCTTTGAAAAGGGGATGGATCACTATCTGAAGAAGGACCTCGGCACCGATAATATCATCCTTTTTATTGCAGGTGTGGCTGCGGTGGCCTTAATGACGGCAGTACTGGGGTTCATTGACAGGCACTTCCTTAAGAGCTTTTTCGCCAATGCCGGCAGGAAAAAGGTATTTCTGACCATAGCCCTGCTCACATTGCTCCTTTTTATACTGGAGACGGTATACGTAGTAAATGCCTTCTTTTATTCTGACTGGGATCCTGCGGGGGTACTGGACTGTGTGTATAAGCTCCACCGAAACCTTGGAAATGAGGTGAGCCTTGACTATTTTTCCGCCCACCCGAATAACCTTATGCTGGTCATCATCTATTCGGCGGTGCTGAAGACCGCTGCCCTTTTCGGAACGGATTCGGTCTTAAGCCTTGTGATATTCCAGGCCCTTATCTTTGCCCTGTCGGGTATGATACTTTTTTTTATCACCTATGACCTTTTTTCCTTCAGGGCTGCAGTATATATCTGGTTCTTCTATGCTTTCTGGATTGGCTTTAACCCTTATATCATTATCACCTATTCCGATGCTGTGGGTGTGATCATTCCGCTTTTCGCCATCAGGGTCTTCATGTGCCGGGAAAAGAAGGGCGGCAGGGTCTTATGCCCCCTGCTTCTTGGTATTCTTGCGGGCTTTGGCTATTCTCTGAAGCCCCAGACTCTTATCCCCTGTATCGCAGCCATGCTGCTCATATTCCTTATGATGATCTCAAAAAAGGAAAAGGGCATCATAAGGACCGGGGCAGTCTTTGCCATATCCCTTTTCGTCATGCTTTTTATCATAAGCCGTGTACTCTACCCGTCCCTCAGGCTTGAATTAAATAAGGACAAGGGCTTCAGCCTGTCCCATTATCTTATGATGGGGTTAAATCCAGAAACTGACGGGGTTTATTCCAATGAGGATACGGAATTCACAAATTCCATAGAGGATCCGGATGAGAGAAAGAGAGAGAACATTAAGGTGGCCGGAGAGCGGCTTAAGGCATACGGTCCGGGAGGACTTGCAGAGCATCTCATAAAAAAGCAGATGGTCAATTTTTCCGACGGAAGCTTTTCCTGGGGGATAGACGGGAATTTCTTTGCGGGACCGGTTTTGGGAGATATGCCTGAAGTAAAAGCAGAGGGCTTTATCCGTTCCGCTATCCATTCCTTTATCACGCCGGAGGGGGCATATTACATCCGCTGGTTAAAGGTCATGCAGTTACTCTGGATCATGGTAATAACCTTTGCGGCACTGTCAGGCGCCAGAGGGATACTTAAGGAGAGGGGAGCCGTGCTTTCGGCTGTGATGCTGTCTATCATTGGCCTTATCCTGTTCGAGCTCCTCTTTGAAGCCAAGGCCAGATATCTCTTTACCTTCCTGCCCCTGTTTTTAATCTCTGCGGGAGACGGGCTTTTCGGACTTCTTTCCCGTAAGGATATCAGGCAGGGTTAGAACCGCTCCGGTTACTTTGCGGGAGAAGCGGGTTAGCAGCCAGCCCGTAAGAAGTATCACCGCAAAGACCGGGATAAAGAAGAGAAGAGAGCTTATGCGGTTGAAGTAAAAGTCCCTGAATAACCACATGATCCCGTATAACAGTACGTGGTGCACCAGAAAGACCCCGTAGGAATACCTGCTTATCAGCTTTAATAAAGAGCTTAAAGGCGCAGCCTTAAGGATAAAGGGGGTAAGGAGCATTAGGATAAGCATCGAAAGGAATGCAAGGACCGTGCAGGTCTCGAGTTTATTTAAGGGAAGGGGCGTAATAAGGAAGGGAACAGTCGCAAGGATCAATAACCCCGCAGCCATAAGGGATCCCTTAGGGATCCTTTTTTTAACGGCCGGAAGGAAGTAAGTGACTATTATAAAGCCCAGCCAGAAATCCATGAAGCAGGTCCAGAGGCACATATTGTCGCTTATGACTATGTGGCTGTTATAGTATTTTATAAGGACTATAAAGATATTGGTGTCAGGCGCGCTGGAAAAATAATGCCTTCTGAAATTAAAGAGGAATAAAAAGGTGATAAGGACGGTGGAGGGTATCCGGGCCCTGTTCCAGAGGAATAAGAGCAGGGGATAGAAAAGGTACATGAGTATTATGCCCCCTAAGAACCATTCCCCGAGACAGTAATAATTCATGCCGAGATGCAGGAAATAACCGTCCATACCAAGGAAGGATAAAAGGAAGTTCTTACGGGGACCGCCCCAGAACCAGCCTCCGACCCTCAGTGAATTTATCACGTACATTATGATCCATGCGATGTAAAAGGCGGGAAAGATGGAGAGCCATCTTTTTCCGTAAAAGCGGAGCACATCCTTCGGGGATGAAAACGAAGGGTGGTTATAAAGAAGCGAAGCCCCGGACAGCATAAAGAATACGGCCACAAAGATACCCCCGAAATCGCCGTTTTCAAACCTTAAGAATTCCGGGCCCGATCCCTTTATGCCGTATTCGTAAAAGACATAGCTGTAGTGGTACAGGACAATGGCTATGGCGCTGACGGCCCGTATTATGTCAAAGCTTTCCTCGTGTTCCCTCTTCATGTTTTTCATTTCCTTTTATATCGATAAAAGATTATATACATTGCCCATGTAAAAAAACAAGAGGCCCTGTAAAGGGCCGCCTAAAATAATACTTGTTTTTTCTTTGTCAATCTATTACAATATAGTTTGCGTGTGAAACGGAGGGGTTATAGCTCCGCAGATGGTAAACGCAGTAAGTATCAGCGTTCACAATAATTTTTTTAAGATCAGGAGGATTAAAAATGGCAGTAAGAGTTGCGATCAATGGATTTGGACGTATCGGTCGTCTTGCATTCAGGCAGATGTTCCAGGCTGAGGGTTATGAGGTAGTTGCTATCAACGATCTTACATCCCCCAAGATGCTTGCACATCTCTTAAAGTATGACACATCACATGGCCGTTATGTGGATTTCGGCAAAGAAGATGAGGTTACAGCTGATGATGAAGCTGGAACGATCACTGTTAAAGGTCAGACAATAAAGATCTACAAAGAGCCCGATGCAAACAATTGCCCTTGGGGTGACATCAATGTAGATGTTGTTCTGGAGTGCTCAGGTTTCTATACATCTAAGGAAAAGGCCCAGGCTCACATCAACGCCGGCGCAAAGAAGGTTGTTATCTCTGCTCCTGCCGGAAACGATCTTCCTACCATCGTTTACAATGTTAACCATACAACACTTACAAAGGATGACAAGATCATCTCTGCTACATCCTGCACAACAAACTGTCTTGCTCCCATGGCTAAGGCTCTTAATGACCTGGCTCCCATCGAGTCCGGTATCATGTGCACGATCCACGCTTACACAGGCGATCAGATGATCCTTGACGGACCTCAGAGGAAGGGCGATCTTCGCCGTTCACGTGCAGGTGCCTGCAATATCGTTCCCAACAGCACAGGTGCTGCAAAGGCTATCGGCCTTGTTATCCCCGAGCTGAACGGAAAGCTTATCGGCGCTGCTCAGAGAGTTCCCACTCCTACAGGCTCCACCACACTTCTTTTCGCAGTTGTTGACAAGGAAGTTTCCAAGGATGACATCAATGCCGCTATGAAGGCTGCTGCAAACGAGTCCTTCGGATATACCGAAGAGCAGATCGTATCCAGCGACGTTATCGGCATGAGATTCGGTTCTCTCTTTGATGCAACACAGACCATGGTTTGCCCTCTTGACGGCGGCAAGACCCAGGTTGAGGTTGTTTCATGGTATGACAACGAGAATTCCTACACTTCTCAGATGGTTCGTACCATCAAGTATTTCGCAGAGCTTGGATGATCATTGACACATACCGCAGAGCGGTCTGTGTTCTTTACACCAGTGGATGCGGGGTTTATCCATAAGGACCCGCAGCGAAGTAATATTTAATCTGAAGGAGGTCCGGTCCACATAGGACCAGGACCTCTTTTAACACTTAATCATCGGAGGTATAAAATGGCTTTAAGTAAGAAAACAGTTGATGATCTGAATGCAAAGGGCAGAAGAGTCCTTGTGCGCTGTGATTTTAACGTTCCCCTTAAGGGCGGCGAGATCACTGACGAGACCAGGATCAATGCAGCACTTCCCACCATAAAGAAGCTTATGGGCGACGGCGCAAAGGTGATCCTCTGCTCACACCTTGGAAAGGTTAAGTCCGCTGACGACAAGGAGGGCAAGTCCCTTGCTCCCGTAGCGGCAAAGCTTTCCGAAAAGCTGGGAAAGGACGTTAAGTTCATCGATGATGACAATGTTACCGGACAGGCTGCTACCGATGCGGTCAATGCAATGAATGACGGCGACGTAATCCTTCTTCAGAACACCAGATTCCGTCTGGATGAGGAGACCAAGCCCGAGAAGGCCGGAGAGAAGTTCGCTAAAGAGCTTTCCGAGCTGGCTGACGACTATGTATGCGACGCTTTCGGTTCGGCTCACAGAGCTCACGCTTCCGTTGCCGTTGTTACAAAGTACATCACCGAAAAGGGCGGCACAAATGCAGTAGGATACCTTATGGAGAAGGAGATAAAGTTCTTAGGCAACGCTGTTGAGAACCCCGTCCGTCCCTTCGTTGCGATCCTCGGAGGAGCCAAGGTTGCTGACAAGCTGGCAGTTATCGACAATCTCCTTAACAAGTGCGACACCCTTATCATCGGCGGCGGAATGGCTTACACCTTTGTAAAGGCCCAGGGCGGCAAGGTCGGCAATTCCCTTATCGATGACAGCAAGCTTGATTACTGCAAGGAAATGATCGCAAAGGCCGAGAAGCTTGGCAAGAAGCTGCTTCTTCCCGTTGATACCGTTGCTGCTGACGGTTTCCCGGATCCCATCGACAATCCCGATATCAAGACCGTTGTTGTAAATACCGATTCCATTCCCGATGACAAGGAAGGCCTTGACATCGGACCCGAGACCAGGAAGATCTATGCTGACGCCGTTAAGTCCGCAAAGACCGTTGTATGGAACGGCCCCATGGGGGTTTCCGAGAACCCTGTTCTCGCAGCCGGTACCGTTGCAGTTGCCGAAGCTCTTGCAGCCACAGATGCCACCACCATAATCGGCGGCGGTGATTCTGCTGCAGCAGTAAACAACCTGGGATTCGGCGACAAGATGACCCATATCTCCACAGGCGGCGGCGCTTCCCTTGAATTCCTTGAGGGCAAGGAGCTTCCCGGAGTAATATCTGCAGACGACAAATAATAAAGGAGAAAAGGAATATGGCCAGAAGAAGAATTATTGCCGGTAACTGGAAAATGAACAAGACACCTACCGAAGCGGTTGAGTTGGTCAATACACTTGCGGGTCTGGTGAAGAATGATGATGTGGACGTGGTTTATTGCGTACCTGCCATAGATATAGTGCCTGTAGGGGCAGCATTGATGGGCAGCAACGTAAACCTCGGAGCCCAGAACTTCTACATCGAGGACAAGGGTGCTTTCACGGGAGAGATCTCAGCTCCCATGCTTAAGGATGCAGGCGTAAAGTATGTGATCATCGGACATTCAGAGAGAAGAGATATCTTCGGTGAGAATGATGTGATGATCAATGCCAAGGTTAAGAAGGCATTTGCTTCAGGGCTTTCACCCATTCTCTGCTGCGGTGAGTCACTCGCCTTAAGGAAAGCAGGGGTTTATAAAGAGTGGATCGCCCGTCAGATCAAGTGGGATCTGGACGGAGTGAGCGCTGATGAAGTAAAGAAGCTTGTCATCGCCTATGAGCCTATCTGGGCTATCGGAACCGGTGAGACTGCTACTGCCGATCAGGCTGAGGAAGTCTGCAAGATGATCCGTGACCAGATTGCTGAGATGTATGACGCTGCAACTGCAGAAGAAGTACGTATCCAGTACGGCGGATCCATGAATGCAGGAAATGCTGCAGAACTTTTGAGCAAGCCCGATATTGACGGCGGACTTATCGGCGGAGCTTCATTAAAGGAAGACTTCGGAAAGATCGTTAACGCCTGAACCCGGATACCCGGGGGAGGAAACCGGATTTTTTTGTTTTTCATTACTGATGCGATAAAATCAGACAGTATGTGATCCATGCATAGTGAAAACAAGGGAAACAGGATAAGAAACGTTTTAAGAGCGGGAGGCATTTTCATCATATGCCTCTCCGCTTTTATTACTGTTCTGTTTTTCTTAAACAGCTATTATAAGAATAAAAGAACGGAAAGAGCCAGGTCTCTGGGAGAGAGTGTGGAGTCAAGGCTCATAGAATATCTGGATTCCGGCATATACTGTACGGATATGCTGGATATCATCTGCTCGGAATATGGGATAAGAAATAAGGATCAGCTGGACAAGGCCAGCAGCAGATTCATTAAGAACAGTGAAAACGTGATCAATAAGGTCATGATCTTCAGCGGTGAAAGGCCTGACTATATCTATCCCTCAAATGTCAATCCCATATTTGTTAAGGATCTTATCAAAGAGGGAAATCCCCTGTATAAGGATGCTCAATTTGCAAAGGAGAACAATGTAAAGAGTATCTCTGACACCTTTGACCTCTTAAGCGGGGAAAGGGTGTTTGCCATCATCCAGTCCTTTAAGGAAGGCTCCGGAGAGACCGGCTATGCCCTTGTGCTGGTGAACCTGGATATCCTTATGGAAAAGACGGGAGTCAGCTTCCTTTCGGACTACGGATACAATTACCGTCTGTACAGGACAAATCCCTCCACGGGAACCACTGAGGATCTGTCTTCCTTCGGGGAAGAGTATATCATTGATCCCGTAACTGTGGATAAGGAATTACTGGAGGGTGAGGTCTGGCACATAATGATAGACCTTAACGGAGGCTGGACCACTGCCGCGGAGAAGACTGCCTGCATTGTTACGGCTGTTGTCCTTTCGCTGCTGATCGCCTTTGTTTTCTATCTTTTCATGTCCTTAAGGAGCAGGGAAAAGGAATTGAGGAGGCTGTCCTTCTCGGATCCCCTTACCAAGGTCAGAAATTCCAGAGCCTATACGGATGCCCTTGAGGATCTTAAGGAAAGCGGAGAGGTCTTCGGGATAATATATATCGATGTCAATGATTTCAAGCATATCAACGATACCTATGGCCACCGCACAGGTGACGAGGTCCTGCATATCACTGCAGTAAGACTTGCAAATTCCATAAGAGCCGGGGACTATGTCTACAGGATCGGAGGAGACGAATTTGCCATCCTTATCCACG
>JAFVEU010000020.1 GCA_017475845.1 Lachnospiraceae bacterium
GGAGCTTCATCCAGGGATGCGCTCTGCCAGCCAAGTATCTTCCAGCGTCCCCTGCCATCCTTTCTTAAAAGGAAGTGCTCGGCATCACTGTAGGAAACCGCTCCCTTCTGCATGGTATATGTGCAGTAAAGGGAAGCTATCTCTCCTATGTTCAGGGTCTTGTACACCACCTCGGAGGAAGGTGTCACTGTAAAGCTCACGATCTTACGGTTATCCTTTATAAAAGACGCAATGGTGTTCTTCAGACTCGCAAGATATTCCGCATCGCTCTGCCTGCTCTTAAGCTCATCATCAAAGAGCAGCCTTGACTGCCTAGCAATAGCCTCTATCTCTTCATCGCTGTTGGAGGGGTCATACATGCACTGGCTCAGCTCCGCATAGTACCTGACCACAGCTTTTGGAGTCTGGGGATAATTGATATTCAGGTCTCTCTGGATCGTAGCCTCGGTGGCGGAAAGCCTTTCCAGGTCATCGGGCCGTTCTGCGTTGGCCACGAGATAAAAGACCACCAGAAATACCAGGAGGGCAAATACCATTATCAATACAATTTTTACCCTTCCCGGTTTATTCATGTCCGCTTTCTTCTTCATCCTCGTAGTTTAATTCAGTGATCAGCCCGTCCTTTCCGGGATAGCTCTCCGGAAAGATCTTTTTCGCATAGCCCATGAACTCCTTCGGATTAACGAGGGAGGGTGAATAATGGGTGAGCCAGAGCTTTTTCACTCCGGCATCCCGGGCCAAACGCGCAGCTTCGGAAAAGGTCATGTGCTTATGTTCCTTTGCCTTTTCAATCTTGTCATCCTCTCCGTACATGCCTTCACAGATGAACAGATCGGACTTTTCCGCATATTTGATGATATTATCGCAGGGTCTGGTATCCGTGGTATAGGTGACCTTTATGCCCTTTCTCGCGGCTCCCATGACCTGATCGGGGGTAAAACGCCTTCCGTCTTCGGTCTTAACCGTCCCGCCGTTCTGCAGCACCTTCCAGTAATTGACAGGAATATCCAGCTCCTTTGCCCTTTCGGGGTTGAATTTTCCCTTTCTGTCGATCTCGAAGGAGTAGCCGAAGCAGCTAATATTATGCCGGACTCTGAAGGCCTTTATCCTGACGCCCTCATATACGAAGGTACTGTCGCCTTCCAGCTCCTTAAGCCTTATCTCGAAGGGCAGCTCGGGAGCTATGATAAGCAGGGCGGAAACCACCCTGGCAAGACCTCTTGGTCCCGCAATAAGAAGCGGCTCAGTCCGTTCCGCATTCCCCATGGTAAGGAGAAAGCCCGGAAGCCCGCTTATATGATCCGCATGGAAATGGGTAAAAAGAATAAGTCCCACATTTTTGGGGCTCCATCCCGTGCGCTTTAATGCCACCTGGGTCCCCTCCCCGCAGTCCGTCAATATGCTGTTTCCGTTATATCGGAGCATAAGGGAGGTGAGATAGCGTTTTGGTAACGGCATCATCCCCCCGCAGCCCAAAAGACATACATCAAGCATCTTTTGCTGTACTTAATTTCCTTTTCCACATTATAAGGGCGTCGTCCTTCGGATCCTCATAGAACCCCGGTCTTATACCCTCGGACACAAAGCCCAGCTTTTTATAGAGATCTATGGCCGGGGTATTACTGCTCCTCACTTCCAGAGTGAAGTCTGCAACCCCGTGCTCTTCCCCGTAGGAGATAAGGCTTTTAAGCAGCCTCTCCGCAATGCCTCTGCGGCGCATCTCCGGCAGGACACAGACATTGGTGACATCTGCCTCGCCGCACATATCCCTGTATCCGCAAAGCCCCAGGATCCGTTTGTCCCCAGTGTCTTCCGCCACCAGATAATAGGCATAATCCACTGCGGTGGTCTCCACAAAATCCTTCTCGGTCCAGCCATTGCTTCCGAAAACGGAGCTCTCAAGCCGGGAAAGCTCCGGGGCATCTTCCTTCTTCATCTGTCTTATGAGGATGCCATTACCCCGGTCTTCCTTTTTTTCCGGCTTTTCCGACATTGCAGCCTTTTTCCTGCTTATGTAGGTTCCCTCTGCCAGCTCCCCTAATCTTCCTTCCTTTTCGGCGCTCTTTAATTCCTGCTCCGCCTGGGAAGGCTTTAAGTAGTCGGGCCTGTGGGAAGAAGCATCGGTATAACAGCCCTTAAGGTAGAGCTTCTCTGCCAGTGCAGCCACCGCTCCCGCTCTCTGCATGGAAAGATGAGACGGTGCATAGAGATGCTCGTACCTGAGAAGCCGGTCCAGCTCCTCCCTGAAAACATATATACCGTCTCCGGTAAAGATCACCCTTCTGTCAAGGTGATCAAGCTTTTCCGCCAGCTCCTTCAAAGGGATTATGCACTGGGGAAGGACCTCTTTAAGCTCCTCACCTTCATACTCATATATCCCCGTATAGACATTCTTTCTTCTGGCGTCCATCATGGGCACCACCAGAGCGTCCGGTGAAAACACGTTATAGGCAAGGGCTTCCAGTGTGGGAACGGATATCACCGGGATATTCAGGGCATCTCCCAGCCCTTTTACCGTAGCTGAACCGATCCTTAAACTCGTAAAGGAACCGGGGCCGCCGGAAACCGCCAATGCATCTATGCTCTCCGGCTCCGTCCCGCTTTTTTTGAGCAGCTCATCCAGCAGAGGCATTAATGTTTCCGAATGGGTGAGCTTTAAGCTTATGGTAAATTCAGCTGTCATCCTACCCCCGTCCAGGACAGCGCATGACACCGGAAGCGCGGATGAATCAATGGACAGTATCTTCATTTTTAGACCTTATGCTTTATCTCTATCTCCCTGTAGTCATAGCCCTTTGCCGGGTCTTTTCCTATGGTGATCCGAAGGGCATCCTCGGGAAGTATATCTTCTATCAGGCTTCCCCATTCGATAAGGCTCACCCCGTCACCGTAAAAGCAGTCCTCATACCCGATTTCGTCCATTTCGGATATGTCTCCTATCCTGTACACATCAAAATGGTGGAGGGGCATTTTCCCTCCATGATAACTCTTAAGGATATTGAAGGTAGGCGATGAGATATCCTCACTGATACCAAGTCCCTTTGCAAAGCCTTTTGTAAATACGGTCTTTCCCGTTCCCAGTTCCCCATCAAGTGAGATCACTGTTCCGGGCACGGCTTTTTTTGCTGTTTCCTCTGCGATCCTGAAGGTGTCTTCCGGACTGTAGGAAAGATATAAGCTCATGGACTCCGCCTCTTCCTTAAAATTTACGTGTATCTATCCGGAATTCCGGACAGTTACATTTACGCATCATAAAGAAACGCACGTAAACATATGCCATCTCATTATATGCGATTATACCCTTTTTGTAAAATAAGGGCGGCACATTGAGCGCCGCCCTTCGATACGTCCTTTATTTCAGAAAGATCATACGTCCTTGATTGAGAAGCTGATCCTTCCCATCTTGTCCTTGCCCAGACACTTAACCTTTACATGATCACCCAGTGTCA
>JAFVEU010000252.1 GCA_017475845.1 Lachnospiraceae bacterium
ATGACGCCAGTATCAGTATCCATATTATGAAAAGAGAAGAGATCAGCTGATTCCGCTTCTCATAGATGACCGAAGTTATAACATTAAAGGAATCGTAAGCCGAATTGATACGGAAAAGATGGAATATCCTTGCCACCCTTAAGAATCTGAAGGCAATGAAGCCTTCAAGGAAAAACAGGGGCAAAATGGTAAAAAGATCCACCACCCCGTCAAAGGAGAAGATGAATCTTACCACCGGCTTCCATCCCTTTTCCCCGTAAAGATATTCGGAAGTCCATATACGTGCTATATACTCTATGCAGAATACGATCGTCGTGACCCATTCCACCCCGCGGAGCACCGGAAAGGCGGGGGACAGCGCCTTAAAGGTTAAGAGGATAAGCGACAGGATATTCAGGATTATGTTGCTCACTATGAACAGATCAAAGAGCCTGCTGGGCATATCCCCTGTCTGACCTATCTGGATAATGTCAAATAATCTTTTTTTATCTATGCGTTTCATGAGCACCCTTTATTCAATGGTTATGATATCCGAAAGGATATAATGGAACAAGGGGTAGGACGTATTCGCGTTCTCTATATATCCGTTCCTCAGATCATAGATATCGTGGGGATCATCCGGATTTTTGCCGAGATAATTGCCCTTAAACACAAAGTACACATTTCCCCTCTTAAACTGTGCAATGGCGCTGTCCATAGCTTCTTCCGTACCGGGAGCCGCCACCTGCCCGTTTAAGTCCACCATCTCTATCCAGTCCTTATCAAATCCCGCGGATACATCATTTCCGTGTATATGACCGGATACCACCTTTTCTATCTTCTTATTCGACATAACGGCATCAACGGCAGAGAGGACATATACTTCCCAGCAGATCCTTGAAGTCACTAAGGATGTACGGGGTGTCACCTCCGACATGCTCTGATTGAAACCCACAAAATACACATCCCCGGTTTCGGATGCTTCCTCACAGGCAATGGCAGGGCCTATGGTATCGGTATACTGTGATATCACCACGCAGCCCTCTTCGATAAGCTGCTTTGCCGCGCTCTTCTCCTGTGCGTAGCTGCTCCAGGTTTCGGTATATTTTACCTTCATCACTGCCTGGGACACTACTGAACGGACGCCCAGCAGAAACGCTGTATATCCGGAAATAACCTCGGATGTGGGGTAAGCCGCCACAAAACCCACCACTGCCTCATTCTCCGAAATGATCCCCTCAAGGATCATCTGTCTTATCTTCATACCTGCCGCGATCCCGCTGACATACCTGCCCTGATAGGCTTCTCCCTTAAATGTATGGTAGTTTTCGGGCACCGTCTGACCGCTCATATCCATATAGGATGTCTGACAGAACTGTACGTTGGGATATTCGGGAGCAAGCTCCCTCACCAGCTCGCTGTAGCCGTTAAAGAAGATGATGTCACAGCCCTGGCCTGCCAGATCCCTTAAGGGCTCTTCCATCTCGTCATCCAGCACATTGCTGCAGGTCAGGATCTCCACCCGGCTTCCGTACTCCTTTTCCAGAGCATCCTTTGCAAGAGAAAAATTATAGGTATAGGGAGTACTCTCATCATTGTCATAGATAAAGCCGATCTTTAAGCTCTCCCTTTTCCCCGTAAGGTTCATCAGCCGGAAGACACATAAGAAAGCAGCCAGTACGGCTATACAGGTCAGCGCTGTTACGATATATACCCGCTTCATGCTTCAGCTCCTTTCTCCTTACCTTCCTCTTTCCCCGCCTGCCCGGAAGCATCCTTTCCTTCGTTCTGCATCTCCGCGGCCTGGATCTTCTTATCTTCCTCAACCCGGCGGGCCAGCTCTTCCTGTGCCTCCTGGTCTTCCGCCTGCTGTATCTCCGCGCGTTTCTGGGCATAGATCTCATCCAGGTTTATAACGCCCTTATCCACCAGACGTAAAAAGGCATCCAGCACTTTGGGATCAAACTGGGTACCACGTCCCCGCTTCATCTCATTCATAACGTAATCCGTATCCATGTGGTGACGGTAAACACGGTTACTTGTCATGGCGTCAAAAGCATCGGCCACACCGATTATCCGGGCAAATATAGGGATCTCGTCGCCTGAGAGTCCGTCCGGATATCCGCGCCCGTCATAGCGTTCATGATGATAGCGGGTTCCGTCCACAACATTCTCCACCAGGGTGAAATCCTTAAGGATCTCCGCCCCCCTTATAACGTGGGATTTCATTTTCGCATATTCATCATCCGTAAGCCTACCCACCTTGTTCAGTACGCTGTCGGGAATTCCTATCTTTCCTATATCGTGCATCTGTGCGGCTTTTCTCAGATTGGAAATGATCTTCCTCCGCTTCCACCACGGGAAGCAGCCCATCTCCTTTGCTATCAGCTCGGAATACTCCGCCACCCTGAGGGAATGCTGGTGGGTGCGCACATCCTTGGCATCGACTGCATTTGCTATGGCCATTACCGTTTCATTGGCCATGTTCAGCTTTATCTGCTGCTTATTCAGCTGCCTCTGCACCACAAGCCATGTGAACCAGATTATGAACAGGATAAGGAGTATGAGCATATAGGTAAGAAAACCCGGACGCTCATAGAATTCTCCCACCTTGATAAGATCGAATTTCCTCTCCTCAAGGATCTTTTCCCCCGAACTGTCAAAGATCGCCAGATGGAAGGTATACTTTCCTGCCGGCAGGTTGATGTAGATTATGTTATTTAAGTTGTTCTGGGGGATTATGGTCCACTGGGTATCAAAGCCCTCCAGATAGTAACCGATATTCGGCTCCTGTACCGTATAGTTAAGGATCTCCGGTCCCAGCTCCACACGGCTTACCCCCTGACCCACGGTAATGGCTCCCATACGTACGGGGGGCTGCAGCACTCCGTCAAGCCGTATGGAATTCAGCTGCATCCGGTAAGAGCGCACATCACTGTTATACTTTTCAACATCTATGATGTAGACTCCGGTGTCGCAGGGCAGGAAGAGCTCGTTACTTCCGTTGTAATAATTCCATGAATTGGCAGTAAGGGATGTGCCGAGACCCCTTCTGGCGTCTAAAAGCTCCCATGAAAAGTCACCGCCGGCCACCAGCTCGTCCCGTTCCACCACGTAGATACCGGCACTGGACATTACAAAAAGAGTATCCTCATCCTTTACCCAGATATCGTAGTTATTGAAATAAGGGAATTTATCTAAAAGGCGGATGCTCCCGTCCGGTTCAAGATAGCAGAGACTGTTGCTGGTAACTATGAACACCCCTTCGGATTTCGGATCCTTTACTGTCCTTAAGATAACACCGCTGGAGAGCCCATCTTCCCTGGTGAGCATTTCCGTCACCTTTCCGTACCTGATCACGGCAATGCCGTCCCCGTCGGTTCCGGCCAGGATGCTTCCGTCACTCCGCTCGGTCAGGGTAAGTATCATGGAATTAATAAGTCCGTCCTCATTACCGATGGTCTGCTGAACTTTATGATCCCTGATGAAGCTGACTCCGGTATCCCCCGCTGCCACTATGGTACCGTCCGAAAGACCGGTCACTACACGGGCACGGTTCCCGAAGCTCCCCTTTTCCCCGTTGTAAGCCCATGATTCGCCATCCGGGGAATACTCCATCAGACCGTTGCCATAGGTACATACCCAGAGATGATCGTTACTGTCCACGTACATGCAGCGGATACGCACGCCGCCAAGCTCTGTGGTAAGCCTGTTCTTCACCTCTCTCCTGCAGGATCTGTCCACCACATCCAGGCCCTTATCCGTGCC
>JAFVEU010000253.1 GCA_017475845.1 Lachnospiraceae bacterium
ACATGCAGGCCTTTTCACAGAGTGCGGGACAGACCCTTCCCGTAAATTCCGGAAAGTTAGAGGTCTTCATGAGTCTTGTAAAGGCATGATTAAAATGACCCCGGTACAGCTCGTCATTCCACTCGGGGATCAGATTATGAAGAGGACAGCCGGTGACCATTCCCGACAGCTCCACAGCTGACTGGCAGAAGGGAACTCCGCAGTCCATGCATCTTGCCGCCTGCTCCATCCTCTCCCCGGCTCCCAGGGGCTTATGGAATTCATCAAAGTTTCCGATCCTTTCTTCCGGTGGAACATCCTTATTGTTTTTTCTGCCATATTCCAAAAATCCGGTATCTTTACCCATCTTAACCGCCCCCTACTCTGCCTTTAATTTCTTAAATGCTTCCAGGACCGCGTATTCCTGGCTCATGCCCTGCTCCTCAAAGTGACTTATGAGGGTGAGCATCTTCTGATAATCCTTTGGTATGATCTTCTTGAAATCCGGAATGTAAGAATTGAAATCCTTAAGGATCTCTTCGGCGAATTCGGATCCCGTTTCCTTTACATAGTCCTCGATTATCTCCCTTAATTCCTCTATATCGTATTTCTCCGTAAGCTCCGAAAGAGAGGCCATATCCTTATTCATCCTTAAGTACAGGGTATGCTCCCGGTCCAGTACGTAGGCGGTTCCGCCGCTCATTCCCGCTGCGAAATTCTTGCCTGTCATACCGAGGATCACTGCCTTTCCTCCGGTCATGTACTCCAGTCCGTGGTCACCGCAGCCCTCGGAAACGGCTATGGCTCCCGAATTCCTTACACAGAACCGTTCACCCGCAATACCGCAGACATAGGCTTTTCCCGCAGTGGCACCGTAGAGAGCCACATTGCCTATGATGATGTTTTCATGGGACTTATAGGCCGCGTTTTCAGGCGGTGTCACTATGAGCTTTCCTCCGGAAAGCCCCTTTCCGAAGCCGTCATTTGCGTCACCCTTAAGCCTTATCGTTACTCCCTTCGGGAGGAATGCACCGAAGGACTGGCCTCCGCCACCCCTTGCTTCCACCGTGAAGGAGTCCTCGGGAAGGGTATTCTTATAATCCCCGGTGATCCTGCTTCCCAAAAGGGTTCCGAAGCTTCTGTCCGTACTGGATACCGATACCTCTATACCGGTCTTTCCGTTCCTGTTCTTTTTGAATTCTTCATAGGCGGGTATGAGGACTCTCTTATCCAAAGTCTTTTCAAGGCCGAAATCGTAGATGTCCGCCTTATCGAAATGGCTCTTTTCCCTTCCGGCGTAGCCCTCTGTCAGGATCTTTGAAAGATCGGCCGTGGAACCGCAGCGTGCCATGGGGATATCCCTCTTTTTAAGGCAGTCTGTCCTGCCCACCATATCCTCTATCTTCCTGAAACCGAGCTCGCTCATGATCTCTCTCAGCTCTCTTGCTATGAACCTGAAGAAATTCACAACGTGCTCCGGCTTTCCTTTAAAGCGCTTCCTCAAAGTCTCATTCTGGGTGGCAATACCCACAGGACAGCTGTCCTTCGAGCATACCCGCATCATCATGCAGCCCATGCAGACTAAGGGAGCAGTGGCAAATCCGAATTCCTCCGCCCCAAGGAGAGCGGCTATGGCCACATCCCGTCCGGTCATCAGCTTTCCGTCGGTCTCAAGTACCACGCGGCTTCTGAGACCGTTGTCAAGGAGACACTGATGTGCTTCCGAAAGTCCCAGCTCCCAGGGAAGTCCTGCGTGGTGTACCGATGAAGAAGGGGCCGCACCGGTTCCCCCGTCATAGCCGGACACCAGTATCACCCCTGCACCGGCTTTTGCAACGCCGGATGCAATTGTCCCGACTCCCGCTTCGGACACCAGCTTTACAGATATCCTGGCGTTTTCGTTGGCGTTTTTCAGATCATAGATAAGCTGTGCCAGATCCTCTATGGAATAGATATCGTGATGGGGCGGGGGTGAGATCAGAGATACTCCCGGAGTCGAAAAACGGATATCCGCAACCCAGGGGTAGACCTTCTTGCCCGGCAGATGTCCCCCCTCCCCGGGCTTTGCTCCCTGGGCCATCTTTATCTGTATTTCCTTTGCGCTCATTAAGTATTCACCGGTGACGCCGAAACGGCCCGATGCCACCTGCTTAACGGCACTGTTCTTTTCCGTTCCGAAACGTGCAGGATCCTCTCCGCCCTCACCGGTATTGGATTTTCCCCCGATACTGTTCATGGCCTGAGCCAGGGTTTCATGGGCTTCCTTAGAGAGAGACCCAAAGGACATGGCACCGGTCTGGAAGCGCTTCATTATCTCCTCTTCACTTTCCACTTCCTTTAAGGGTACCTTTTTGCCGCAGGGCACAAAGGACATAAGGGCCCTTAAGGTGTGGGGCCTGTCCTCGTTATCCACCAGAGCGGAGTATTCCTTATATCTCTCATAATCCCCCTCCCTTACCGCTCGCTGCAGGGTGACTATGGTCTTCGGACTGTAGAGATGGTCCTCCATGTCCTCGCCGCTCCTTAAGGACTGGAAGCCAAAGGAATCCAGCGTAGTGTCCGTGGAAAGGCCCATGGGATCAAAGGCTTTGTCATGCCGGAGTTCCACATCCTCACCTATCTCATTAATACCGATCCCGCCTGCCCGGCTCAGTATCCCGGTGAAGTATTTCTCCACCATTTCCCCGGAAAGGCCCACTGCCTCAAAGATCTTTGCTGACTGATAGGACTGGAGGGTGGAAATACCCATCTTCGCAGCTATCTTAACGACACCCTTAAGGATCGCCCTGTTATAGTCTGCAATAGCCGTATGATAGTCCTTATCTAGTATTCCCTTGTCGATCAGTTCCGCAATGCATTCATGCGCAAGATAAGGATGCACTGCCCGGGCCCCGAAACCGAGAAGCGTAGCTATCTGATGCACATCCCTTGGTTCTCCGCTTTCCAGTATCAGGGAAACCCTGGTACGCCGTTTCGTGCGGACCAGGTGCTGCTCAACGGAGGAAACTGCAAGAAGCGAGGGGATCGGCATATGGTTTTCATCCACTCCCCTGTCGGAGAGGATCACTATATTGGTGCCCCGGGACACTTCCCTGTCCACCGAGATGTTTAACTGCTCCAGCGCCCTTTCAAGTGACGTATTCTTGTAGTAAAGAAGTGAGACCCTTTCCGCCCTGAAGCCCGGCTCATTTAGGGCCGCGATCTTCATGAGGTCCACTCCCGTGAGAATGGGGTTATTCACCTCAAGCACACGGCAGTTACCGCTTTTCTCACTTAACAGATTTCCGTCAGAACCGATGTAAACCGTGGTGTCCGTAACTATCTTCTCCCTCAGGGAATCAATGGGAGGATTGGTAACCTGGGCAAAAAGCTGTTTAAAATAGCAGAAAAGCGGCTGATGATGCCCCGACAGCATTGCGAGAGGTATGTCGGTACCCATTGATACCGTTGGCTCCACCCCGTCTGCCGCCATAGGCATGATCTGCTTTTTCACGTCCTCATAATTGTAGCCGAAGACCTTATAAAGCCTGTCTCTGGTAGCCTGATCATGAGTGCGGATCTTTTTATTAGGTATGTTCAGCTTCTCCAGATGCAGGAGGTTTCCGTCCAGCCACTCGCCGTAGGGGCAGGCTCCGGAATACTTCTCCTTGCATTCCCCGTCGGAGATTATCCTTCCCTCTATGGTGTCTATAAGGAGCATATGTCCGGGAGAGAGCCTTGATTTCTTAAGGATATTCTCCTCCGGTATATCAAGCACCCCCACTTCGGAGGATAATATCAGCCTGTTATCCTTTGTTACATAATATCTGGAGGGGCGGAGCCCGTTCCGGTCCAGGGTGGCACCAAAGATCTCGCCGTCAGTGAACATCACTGCCGCCGGACCGTCCCAGGGCTCCATCATCGTAGCGTAGTAGTGGTAAAAATCCTTTCTCTTCTGATCCATGAAATCATTGTGCTTCCATGGTTCGGGAATGGTTATCATCATTGCAAGGGGCAGATCCAGCCCGTTCATATAGAGGAATTCCAGAGTGTTGTCCAGCATGGCTGAATCGGAACCGGATGAGGCTATGACGGGATAGACCTTGCTGAGATCGTCCTCCATCACTCCTGAAGACATGGTCTCCTCCCTGGCGAGCATCCTGTCCGCGTTACCCTTTATGGTATTGATCTCTCCGTTATGGGCTATCATCCTGTAGGGATGAGCTCTCTGCCAGGAGGGCGTCGTATTGGTGGAAAAACGGCTGTGCACCATGGCAATAGCAGTCTTATAGCTCTTTGACTTCAGATCCTCGTAGAAATTCCGGAGCTGTCCCACAAGAAACATGCCCTTGTAAACTATGGTCCTTGACGAGAAGGAGCAGATATAGGTATCCTCCGAAGACTTCTCATATTCCCTTCTCAGACAGTAGAGCTTTCTGTCGAAGTCAATACCCCTTTCCACATCCTCGGGCCTCTCAATAAAGCACTGGCTGATATGGGGCATGCAGTTCCTTGCGGTCTCTCCAAGGATCTCGGGATGTGTTTCCACATCCCTCCATCCCAGAACCTTCAATCCTTCCTTTTCCGCTATGACCTCCAGCATCCTTTTCGCGAACATCCGCTTCATGGCATCCTGAGGCAGGAAGAACATTCCTATACCGTAATCCCCCGCTTTTTTCAGGGTGATCCCGCTTTTCTCCGCGGTCTTTTTGAAAAAGTCATGAGATATCCGGGTCAGTATCCCCACGCCGTCTCCGACCTTTCCGCTGGCATCCTTTCCTGCTCTGTGTTCCAGCTTTTCCACTATGGAAAGTGCGTCATCCAGAACGCGGTGATCCGCCTTTCCGTTTATGTTTATGACTGCTCCTATGCCGCAGGCATCATGCTCTGCTTTCCAGCTATCCATATCGCCAAAGCTCCTTACCTTATGTCAGTGAAAACAGCATCTCTCCGTAGGTGGGGTAGCTCAGATACTTATCCGGTATCACCGCCTCCGCCTTATCCGCATATTCCCTCAGTTCTTCCATATCCTTAAGCACGGTATCCTTGTAATAAACCGCCTGCTTCAGGATGTCCTCCGTAATCTTCTCGGCCTTATCCGTGTCTTCCTTAAGCCTTACAAGAGCCCTGCTCATCCCTCCGGAAGCCTCCTCCAGAACCTTAAGGATCCCGCTCTCCATAATGCATTCAGCCCCGGGAAGCACTTCCTTCTTCTGGAGCATCTCCTTTGTCAGATCCTTCTCATAAGCGATGATCCCCTCGGTAAGATCCTTTCTCACCATCTCCTGCATGGTAAGAGCCTCGATATGTACCGATTTGGTATAGTTTTCAAGCAATATCTCAAACCTGGAATGTATCTCTTCTTTTGTAAAGATCCCGTGCTTTGTAAAAAGTTCAACAGAGCTGTCGGAGATCCAGTAGGGCATTGCATCGGGCAGGGATACCAGATTGGGAAGCCCTCTCCTTTCCGCTTCTCTGACCCATTCCTCGGTATATCCGTTTCCGTTGAAGAGAACCCTCTTATGCTCCGAAAGCACTTCCTTAAGCACTTCCATGACCTTTTCCTTAAGCCCGTCTTCTTCCGTTCCCTCAAGCTTATCCCCGATCTTCTTTAATTCCTCAGCCACTGCGGTGTTCAGTACTATATTTGCATTTGCCACCGATACGGAAGAACCGGGCATACGGAACTCAAATTTGTGTCCTGTAAATGCGAAGGGGGATGTCCTGTTCCGGTCTGTATTGTCCTTGGTGATATGAGGCAGCACCTTGGCTCCCATTTCCATCTGAACCTTTCCGGATCCCACATATGCATTGCCTTCTTCAACACCCTTAAGAACCTCCGCCAGTTCATCTCCCACAAAGATCGAAATGATGGCAGGAGGCGCCTCATTTCCGCCCAGTCTGTGGTCATTCCCCGCAGATGCCACGGACAGCCTGAGTAAAGGTGCGTATTCGTCAACCGCTGCAATGACTGCCATAAGGAACACCAGGAAGGGCAGATTCTCTCCCGGATGCTTTCCAGGATCAAGAAGGTTTAATCCGGTATCGGTGCATACCGACCAGTTATTGTGCTTTCCGGATCCGTTGATCCCCTCAAAGGGCTTTTCATGTAATAGACAGGCGTAATTATGCTTGTCCGCCACCTTTTTCATGACCTCCATGGTAAGCTGGTTATGATCCACCGCCACATTGGCTGTCTCAAATACCGGTGCCAGCTCGTGCTGTGAGGGAGCCACCTCGTTATGCTTGGTCTTTACCGGGATACCAAGCTTCCAGAGCTCCTCGTCCAGATCATGCATAAAAGCCGAAACCTTGGGCTTGATGACCCCGAAGTAGTGATCCTCCATTTCCTGCCCCTTTGTGGCAGGGGCCCCGATAAGGGTCCTTCCGGTAAAGAGCAGGTCCTTTCTCTGCTTGTAATATGCCTTGTCGATAAGGAAGTATTCCTGCTCGGAACCAATGGTGGTATTAACCCTCTTTACTCCCTCTATGCCAAGGATCTTAAGTACCTTAATGGCCTCATTTGACAGTGCCTCCATGGAACGGAGGAGGGGTGTCTTCTTGTCAAGGGCTTCCCCGCCGTATGAACAGAAGGCTGTGGGGATATAAAGTGAACCGTCCTTTATGAATGCGGGTGAAGAAGGATCCCATGCCGTATAACCCCTGGCCTCAAAGGTTGCCCTGAGTCCTCCCGAAGGAAAGCTTGATGCATCGGGCTCTCCCCTTACCAGCTCCTTTCCGGAAAACTCCATGATGATGCTCCCGTCCCCCGAAGGAGAAATGAAGCTGTCATGCTTTTCAGCCGTAAGTCCTGTCATTGGCTGAAACCAGTGTGTGAAATGGGTGGCACCGTTCTCGATGGCCCATTCCTTCATTACTGCAGCCACGCAGTTAGCCACATCCAGCTCCAGATGCGTACCCTGCTCTATGGTCTTATGCACTGCCTTATATATATCCCTGGGCAGCCTTTCCCTCATTATCCTGTCACTGAATACCAGACTTCCGTATTCCTCTGTCAGATTTGCAGCTTCCATCATAATCCTGTCCTCCTCTTGATCGTTTTATTCGGTTTTTAAGCCTGTATGTCCGGAACCCCGGAGGCTCCGGGCATAAAAAAAGCAGCGAAGGGAGATGGTTTGCGGGTAATTCCCACAGTACTCCTTTGCACTGCTTAGATCCAAAACGCCGGGATCTTCATACGCCGCCTGCGGTTTAGCAAGCGACTGTAGTGAATAGTCACGATCCGGCTGCAAAAGAAAAAGCGCCTTTGAGATCATCCTCAAAGACGCCCTTGTCTTTATGTTTTGGGATTCTACAACATGTTTTTTTGTTTGTCAACAGGAAAAATGCATCAGCCGGCTCCCAGGGCAGCCCCGATAAAGCCCCTGAAGAGGGGATGAGGGTTATTGGGCCTGGATCTGAATTCAGGATGGGCCTGGGTGGCAAGGAACCAGGGGTGGTCCGGCAGCTCCATCATCTCCACTATCCTGCCGTCCGGAGAAGTGCCGGAAATCTTTATCCCGGCCTTTGCAAGCTCTTCCCTGTAATCATTATTCACCTCATATCTGTGACGGTGGCGCTCGCTAATCTTTTCACTGCCGTATAGCTCATAAGCCTTTGAACTCTTATCCAGCACACAGGGATAGGCTCCTAGACGAAGAGTCCCTCCCAGATCCTTAAGTCCTTCCTTTTCGGGCATTATGTGTATGAGGGGATGGGTGGTTTCCGGATCCTGCTCCGTGGAATTAGCGTCCCCGTATTTGAGCACATTCCTGGCAAACTCCACTATGGCGAGCTGCATCCCAAGACAGAGCCCCAGATATGGAAGCTTATTCTCCCTTGCATATCTTATGGCGGTGAGCATCCCGTCTATGCCGCGGTGTCCGAAGCCTCCCGGCACGATGAGTCCGTCCATGCCCTTAAGCTCCCCGGCCACATTTTCCTCCGTGATATCCTCGGAGGATATCCACTTTATCCGGACCTCCGCTCTTTTTTCGGCACCGGCGTGCTTAAGGGCCTCCACCACGCTTATGTATGAATCGTGCAGCGCCACATATTTCCCCACCAGGGCAATGTTCACGGCTCTCTCCGGATTCAGCATCCTGTCCACCATATCCGACCATTCCTTTAAGTCGGGTTTATTGTTTGCAAGCCCCAGGGCTTCGCATACATCATCCGCCAGATGCTCTTCTTCAAGGGCAAGAGGCGCCGCATATACGGTGGGGAGGTTTAAGTTCTGTATCACGTTCTTTTTCGGTACGTTGCAGAAAAGGGATATCTTCTCGCGAAGGTCGTCATCCAGGGGTTTCTCCGTACGGCTCACGATGATATCCGGCATGATACCGAGGCTCTGAAGCTCCCTGACACTGGCCTGGGTGGGCTTGGTCTTAAGCTCCCCGGAAGCATGGAGATAGGGTATAAGTGTCACATGTATAAGGATCACGTTTTCATGTCCCATATCATGCCTGAACTGCCTGATGGCTTCGATAAAAGGCTGGCTTTCTATATCTCCCACGGTACCGCCCACTTCTATGATGGCAACACGGGTCTCTTCTCCCTCATCCCGGTAGAATCTGCTCTTTATCTCATTTGTGATATGGGGGATGACCTGAACCGTGCCTCCGCCGTATTCCCCCCGCCTTTCCTTATTGAGCACGGACCAGTAGATCTTTCCCGTGGTCACATTGCTCTTTTTATCCAGTTCTTCGTCGATAAATCTTTCATAGTGCCCAAGATCCAGATCAGTCTCCGTCCCGTCCTCGGTCACAAAGACCTCCCCGTGCTGTACCGGGTTCATGGTACCGGGATCGATATTGATATAGGGGTCAAACTTCTGTATGGTGACCCTGTAACCTCTTTCCTTCAGAAGACGTCCAAGGGACGCGGCCGTGATGCCCTTTCCGAGACCTGATACCACTCCGCCTGTTACAAAAATATACTTTACTGACATGATAGATACTGCCTCTCCTTTCCAGACAAAACTCACCTGCAAGCCCCCTCCTTAGCTTCACTTAAAGGGAGTGACCTCTCCGACTGAGTAAAATATCACACTCCGCTTGCCCCGTAATTCGAGAGCACCCTGGCACTGGGATCGTTTACCCTGCAGCCCTCCCAGTCCCTGTTCGGCATCCAGAAATCCGGGATCATATCCGACTGCCCGGGATAGTTCTCCTCAAAGATCTCCCTGTACAGCAGGCTTTCCTTGGTAAAAGGCCTTGCATGCTCATACTTTCCGGAAAGTGTCTTAAACTCTTCATCCGTATAGTATCCTTCCGCATATTCCTTGAGATCATCCACCATGGAGTGCCCAACCGCATCGGAAAATGCGGCCTTTTCCCTCTGGAGTATATCCTCAGGCAGCCAGTCATTTTTCTCAAAGGCGTGCCTTAACAGGTATTTACCCTTGTTGTAGACATTCATTTTAATGGCGGGGTTAAGTCCCATCACATACTGCACAAGCTTCAGGTCTCCGAAGGGGACTCTGGCTTCCAGGGAGTTTGCGGAAATACATCTGTCCGCCCTTAGCACATCATAGTAATGGAGCTCCCGTATCCGCTTTTCCGACTCCTCCTGAAAGGCCTCCGCATTGGGTGCGAAATCCGTATATTTGTATCCGAACATCTCATCCGATATCTCCCCGGTAAGGAGCACCCGGATATCCGTATTCTCATGGATGTATTTACAGACCAGATACATTCCGATGCTGGCTCTCACGGTGGTGATGTCATAGGTTCCAAGGATCTTTATGACCTCAGGGAGATACTTTATCACCTCTTCCTTCGTCATGATCACATCCGTATGGTCTGCCCCTATATGGTCCGCCACCTCCCTGGCATATTTGGAATCGATGGAATCCTTGTCCATTCCTATGGAGAAGGTCCTTATCCTGGTCCTGGGCATGAGCCTTGCAGCTATGGCACATACCAGAGAGGAATCAAGTCCTCCGGACAAAAGGAAGCCGAGAGGCGCATCCGCATCCAGCCTCTTGCTTACGCCGCTCACCAGTAATTCCCTTATCCTTTCCGAAGCCTTATCCGCGTCATCGGCGCTTACCAGCGTCACTCCAGCGGGATCCCTGAAGCGTATGAACTCTCCGTTTTTATAATAATGACCCGGAGGGAAGGGAAAGACTTCCTTCACGATATCCACTATCCCCTTGGGCTCGGAGCAGAAAACAATGGAACCGTTTTCCAGATAGCCGTAATAAAGGGGTCGGATCCCGATAGGATCCCTTGCGGCCACCAGGGCATCCCTCTCGTGATCGTAGATCACCATTGCAAATTCGGCATCAAGCCTTCCGAAAAGAGAAACCCCGTATTCCTCGAAAAGGGGCAGTATTATCTCGCAGTCGGAATTACTTACGAACTTATGGCCCCGGCCTATAAGCTCCTTCCTCTGGTCTCTCCAGCAATAGATCTCTCCGTTACAGACCACCTTATTGTCCTTATACGAAAAAGGCTGCATTCCGTATGAAGTCAGTCCCATGATGGCAAGTCTGTTAAAGCCGAGAAGCGTGTTTCCCGCTTCCTCCATTCTCGTCATGTCCGGACCTCTGGAAGTCAGCCTCCTGAGGCATTCCTTGGCTTTGCCCGGTTCAATTGCGGTTTTATCCTCAAATCCTATAATGGCACACATAGATCCACTCTCCTTCCGGTCGTAAAAACCACGGTACTACAGAACCGTTTCGCTCCTGACCGTTTACAGGTTCAACAACAGTATCATCTGGGCAGTCTCCACCATGGAGTTTGAATTGTCCATGCTGCTCTTCTGCAGATACCGGTACGCTTCCGGTTCGCTCATCCCCTTCTTTTCCATCAGAACAGCCTTGGCTCTGTCTATATACTTTCTCTCCTCGGCGTTTCTGACGGGCTTTGTCACGTTAAGGTTCTCCTGCTGCCTGACAACAGGCATCTCCCTTTCCAGGACCGAAACCAGTTCCGCAAGCTTTAAGGGCAGGGAGAGCTTTACGGCATCCGCCGGATACTCATCACTCATCACATTTCCGGAAAGGATTATTATCCGGAAAGTACCGGGGAGACAGTCCCTGAATTCCAGAAAACTCATATCCGGAAGACGGCTCCCGCAGATGACCACTCCCTCATCCCTGCGGCAGCATTCGCTCAGGGCATCCGCCGCGGAAGAGCATATGAGATCAGGCCGGAAGCCTTTCTTTTTCAGCGCCCCGCTTATTTTCTGCGCATTCTCCGGTTTTCTCATAGTGATGATTATGCTGCCCATATTCAGATCTTATAGAGATAGGTATCTCTTTCCCACTCCGATACTTCCCTCATGAAAGCAGCCCATTCGAAAAGCTTATGCTCGGAATATATCTTTACAAACTGCTCTCCCAGAACTTCGCTTATAAAGGGATCATTCTCCGCGCCGCTCACTGCCTCCCTCAGATCCAGCGGCAGATCGGTCACGTTTCTGATAGGGATCCTGTCAGGAAGCTCCTGTCCTCCGCCTTCCTCTATCCCCCGTAACCCTGCGGAAATGCAGAGAGCAAGGGCCAAATAAGGATTTGCGGAAGAATCGGGGAAGCTAAGCTCAACAGCCGGCTCAAAGAGCCCCTCCCTCACCCTGATATAGCTGGGACGTGTTGCGGTTGCTTCATCCAGCGCAAGCAGGATCCTCTTATATGAATTCACCGTGGGATTGGTGTAGGCGGAAAGTGAACCGGAATGCGCAAGTATCCCATTCACAAATGCCGCCGTTTCTCCCTTCATGCCTTCACTTAAGTCCATGATGTTTTTGTCGTTTTTATATACCGAGATATTAAGGTGCATTCCGCTTCCCGCGGCGTCACTCCTCGGCTTCGGCATAAATGTGGCATAGAGCCCGAATCTGTTTGCGATGGAACGCACGGCAAAACGGAAATCCATAATGGAATCCGCCGCATGAAGGGTATCGGATTCCTTAAAATCGATCTCATGCTGTGCAGGTGCTTCCTCATGGTGTGAGGACTCTATCTCGAAACCCATGTTTTCAAGGAGCAGCACCATTTCCCTTCTGGCATTTTCACCGAAATCCACCGGTCCCACATCCATCATCCCCGCTTTTTCATGGGAAAGGGTTGTGGGAAGGCCGTCCTCATCCAGATGGAAGAGGAAGAATTCACACTCCGGCCGTATCATAAAGGTGTAACCCTTTTTTGCCGCTTCATCTATGACTTTTTTCAGAATGGCCCTGGAGCTCATTTCAAAGGCTTTCCCGTCGGGATAGCATACGTCGCACATGAGCTTTGCCACCTTTTCCTGCTGCGGTCTCCAGGGCAGGATGGTAAAGGTATCGTAGTCCGGAACAAGGATCAGCTCCCCCTCATCTGCCTTCGCTCCGTCGAACATCACCGTGGAATCTATCCTGTATTTATCCACCAGCACCTTCCTAAGCTGTCCGGAAGTAATGGCCACATTCTTAAGGTTCCCGAACATGTCCGTGAACTGCAGCCTGATAAACTCCACTCCCTCATCCTTTATCCTGTTTAAAATATCCTGTGCCGTTTTCACCTGAACAACCTCCTGAAAAACTATAAATAAAAAACAGGGCTCCGAAACAATGTTCAAAGCCCCTTCGCTCAACAGAGAAAAATATAATCTTTTTGGCGGCATAAGTCAAGACAAACTTAGCAGAAATTCCTCATACTCTCCTTTGTCCTTCGGTACCGTTATCTCGTTATATATGATCCGGTCCTTAAGCTCCATGACCCTGTCATATACTTCATCGGGATAATTGCTGTGGTCCTCCGGAATGTCCAGAGCGTACTCCGCCAGCCCGTAATTTAAGGATGTACCGTCAATATTGTCATCCATCTCATACTGCACGGAAATATTGGATATGACCACATCCACCTTTTTGATCACGCTGGTAAGTACATTGTCCGGGGCCAGATAGGACTGGTCACAGTCAACACCGATCACATATTTATCCTCTCCGGCTGCGGTCTCAATGACTCCGACTCCCGCACCGCCGGCAGCCTGGAAGATCACATCGCAGCCCTCATCATACATTTTCTTGGCGGCACTGCTGCCCTTTTTGCTGTCTTCAAAGCTGTTTAAGTATTCCACCAGGGTTTCCGTGCTCTTCCCCTTTTCCCTGTCGGAATAAGCCACGCCTGCAAGATAACCGAACTGGAAAGGATGTATGGTATCCACATCCATACCTCCTATAAATCCCACTTTTCCGCTTTCGGTAACGGAACCTGCGATATATCCTGCAAGAAAAGCGGCCTCTTCAACCCTGAAGGTGGCGCAGGTCACGTTGGGCGGGATCTCCTCACATTCGTAGTCCATTATGGCAAAGTATGTATCCGGGTTTTCTTTGGCGGCTTTCACCACGGCATCGGAAAACTCATAACCTATCCCCCAGCAGAGACCGTAGCCGCTTTTTGCAAGGAGCTCCAGATCGGCCTTGAATTCCCCCGGAGAATCCGCTTTAATGTAACCTACCTTTGCGCCCATATTCTCATTTAAGAATTTAAGACCCTCCCAGGCGCTTTGGTTAAATGATCTGTCATCTGTTCCGGATTTGTCGATCACCATCCCCACCTTAAGGGATGCGTCTGTCTCTCCAACGGTCACTATATCTTCTTCGGTTTTGCCCCTCATGCTGCAGCCGCTGATCGCCGGCACCAGCATCAACACCGCAAGGGATACTGCCATAATGGCCTTCATACTCTTTTTCATAATGGTAATTTTCACCCCATTGTCCTAAAATGTCAATTTATTTTTCTGTTCCCGCGGGAGCTTTTCTTCTGCGTCCGGCGGCCTTAACAGCCTTTTTCAGCCCTTTGAAGCTGTTTTCCGCCATAAGGGCCTCATCCTCCCCTATCAGCCGGTCCGAATAGAGTATTGTTTCATACAGGTTAAGAAAACCAAGGGCCCTTTCATCCATATGGGAAGCAAGCCTTTCCCTGTATTCCGAAAGTGTCTCGCTTTCCTCCCTGCCGAAGCCTTTGCGTTTCAGTAACTGCATATCCTTCCGGCAGCATATGAGTGTCCTTTCCCTTGCATCCAGCTTCCTGTACCGCTTTCTTTTAATAAACGCATCCGCGGCAAGAAGGATCAGGGTGAATATCAGTCCCCCTATCACGGGAAGGGCTATGCGGTACCAGTGAAATACCCTGTCCTTCTTTTCTTCCGGGATACTTAAGCTTTCATCTTCCCCGCTCTCATCCTCTCCCTGATCGGGGATATAGACGGAACCCTCCGCCTCTGACTCTTCCCCGGTCTTCCAGCCCGAAGTACCGCTGCCCCCGCCGTATCCCGGAGTAGGCTCGAATATCATCCATCCGACCCCGTCGATATAGCTTTCCGGCCAGGCGTGGGCATCCGTATTGCTGACTTCCACATGGAAGCTGTCACTGATGTCCGTCCGGTAGCCCTGTACATAGCGGGAAGGAATGCCACAGGCTCTGGACAGTATCACAAAGGCCGTAGCGAAATAACTGCAATACCCTTCTCTTTTTTCAAAGAGCAGATAATCTATATAGTCCGAAGGGCTATTAAGGCTTTTGGGAAGCTCTCCCGGACTGTCGGTATAATCAAAGCTCTTAAGGAGCCCCTCTATCCTTATAAGCTTCTCATGATCCGTATCCGCTCCTTCAAGGACTTTGTCCACGTATTCCCTTGCCCGGGGAGATATTTCAGTGAAGGGAAGATAACTGTCAAAAAGCTTCTCCCTGTAGGAAAGATAGTTATCAAAGGGAAAATCCGTTCCTTTAACCCCGCACTCCTTAAGGGCAGTGTTCCAGCCTTCGGCAGTGACGGTATGTCCCTCATTTAAAAGAGCCGTCACAGTGGGAGTTTTCATATTTAATCTGTAATACCCGGTCTTATAGGAACGGCTGCTCTGCCTCCGTTCCGAAATACTCTTCGGCGGATAAAAGATACGGGAGGTGCCTATTCCTTTGTTCAATACAGTCTCTTCAACACGCTTTATGAGATCGGAGACCGGGGCATCCCCCTTTACATCCAGTACCGCAGCCACGGTTTCAAGGGTATCAAAGCTCTGCGTCTTTAGGTCATCCTTTACGCTGCTCTCCCACCTCTGTCCGTCAAAACTGTCAAACACCATACCCTTTAGGTACAGCTCCGTACCCGGGGACAGGGAGCTGGTGATATCCATTACGGTATAGCTTCCGCCTCCCAGGTTTCCCCCGAAATCCCCCCTGTCGGAAAAACCTATGACCGGTGAATCCCCATCCCATCTGATCCCGGATATAAGGTCAGCTATCACAACATATCCGTTTTTTGCCGCCTCTGCCATGGCCTTCACAAAGCCCCAGTCATAGGGTTCGGCGGGAGTCCTGATAAGGGAAAGGGCGATCATTACCGCAAGGATAAAGGGTGAAATAAAGACCAGATGCTTATCCGCACTGCTGTCCCCTTCTTTTTTACTGCATTTCTGTCTGAGATCCGCAAAGGAAAAGATCCCATAGCCGAAAACGGAGATCACAAGAGCCCTGTCCACCCTGGCTCCCTTCATAAGAAGGATGAAAAGCATTAAAAAACCCGCTATGGAAATGATCAGGCTCAGGTAAATGAACCGGCGGGATAGCATCCCGGTAAATGAACATAAGAGGACTGTGCCAGCGATACCGGCTGCCCAGAGGTTTTCTTTCAGAAAGTCAAGCCGCTCACCCTTTGGATGATAAAGAATACAGGAAATAAGCAGGGTGGCACTTAAGGAGAAAAGGAGCATGCGCTCCCGGGGCTTTAAGTGCTTTACCGCTATGAAATAAAGCTGGCAGAGCAGCGTAACCGTAAGCCACAGGGCTGTACCCGCGCTGCTTCCGGAATACGGACGGAGAAACAGGGATACCGAGGCCGACAGAGGGAGAAGCAGCAGCATGTCATAACAGACCGAAACCATCATAGCACTTCCTCCGTAGGTAAAAGGGTCCCGACGGCGATGATCTCCGTGTCGCCGGAAATATCCGGGTTCCCTGTCCCCGGCTCTCTTCCGGCAAGATATACCCTTACGGGAACCCGTGAAACATTCATCTTCTCCGTAAGGAGCCTCTCTTCTTCCCCATAATCAATGAGAACCGCTATGATCATCCTTTCATTATATGCATGAATACCGCAGCCAAGCTCGTTTAAGAGACTCAGGGTATTTCCCTTTTCCCCGAAAGAGAACCCCCTCATTATCTCATAAAGCCCTTCATAATCCTGATAATTCCTTACGTGGAAGGAGTTCATCACACCGGTCCTGCAGACCACATCCACGGGAATATTATTACTCACATAATATAGAGCGAGTGCCAGAGTGCTCTCGATTATCCTGTTCTCTGCGGGAAGATACTTTTCCGCTTCCGTATAACGGCGTTCCGACTCCATGATGATAAGGATCCCGTCCTTTTCGCCCCCCTTAAGCTCCCGTATCATGGGCTTCTGCATTACAGCGCTGGCCTTGTGGTGCAGAAGCCGGGGGTTATCTCCCGGCACATATTCCCTTACCGTGATATCCGGCTCATTCCTGTTCTGCAGGCTGTCCCGGTCGGAGTCTTCCTTATCCTCACCAAACTTAAGCTCACTTAACTGCACCATTGAAGGGGCCACGATAACGCTCAAGGGCTCTTTTATCCTGTACTTAACACTAAAGAGGCCGAAATAATCCTTTACCTCCAGCTCCTTTATACCCACCAGATATTCCCCCCGGTAACGGCATATAAGCTTCGTGCTCCGCTTTATGGAGGAATGGGGCGGAAGCTCATATTCGGTCCGGTCATCCAGTCCGGTAATGCCGGAAAAAGAGGAATAAAAGATCATCCTTACGGAAGAAAATGAAATGGGGCCTTCGTTGCTTAAGGTCAGATAGAAATCCGAGGGCCGGGAACAGGTCATATCCCGCCCGTCCGTCTTCTGGTACATGCGGATGGAAGCGGTCACATAAAAAACATAGAGGACATCGGAAAGAGGCAGGAGCAGCATTAGAAAGAAAAAGAGGTAAGTCACCGGCCCGCCGTAAAATGTTATCCCTGCCAGGGAAAGCGCAAATAAAAGGATCAGTATCAGCAGTAATCTACGGTTCATATATCAATCCACACTCACGGGAACCTTAAGTAACATAAGCTCAAGGAGCTCTGCGGCAGTCTTCTTATGAAGACGCATCTCCGTTGAAAGCACCAGCCTGTGTGAAAGGACTGAGGGAGCCAGATACTTGACATCATCAGGCTTCACAAAATCACAGCCATTAAGAAAGGCTCTGGCCCTTACAGCCTGCAGAAGATGAAGGAGCGCCCGGGGACTTGCCCCAAGGGCAAAGGCCGGATCGGAACGGGTCATATCCACGATCCTCTGAATATAGGAAAGCACCTCTTCACTCACATGGACAGAGGATACCATCTCCTTAAGCTTTATCACATCCTCAGCATTAAGAACCGGCTCGACATTCTTTACACTTATGCCCTCCAGATTCATCCTGGCCATCTTAAGCTCCTCCTCGGGAGCTGGATAGCCGATGGAAAGGCGCATCATGAAACGGTCCAGCTGGGCTTCCGGCAGCGGAAAGGTGCCCGTAAAGCTGATGGGATTCTGTGTTGCGATGACCATAAAGGGCTCCGGAAGCCTGTAGATCTTTCCGTCCACAGTGACCTGGGATTCAGCCATGGCTTCCAGAAGGGCCGCCTGGGTCTTGGGAGATGTCCTGTTCAGTTCATCCGCCAGTACAATGTTTTTCATGATCCCGCCGGGACGGTATGAAAATTCCCCGGTCTTCATATCATATACGGAAAGACCTGTAACATCGCCGGGCATCGTATCGGGGGTAAACTGTATCCGTCCGAAGGACAGTCCCAGGGATCCGGCAAAAGCGCTGGCCAGTGTGGTCTTCCCCACTCCCGGAACATCTTCAAGCAGCAGATGCCCCTCCGAGAGAAAGCAGCAGAGCACGTTCTCCACCAGCTCCGGCTTTCCCACAAAATACAGGTTCATCTGTTCCCTTATCTTTTCAAGTCTGTCTCTCATATCCTGACCTTATCCCGCAGGCATCCGCATCCCATGGCCTATCCCGCATCAAAGATGGGGGATGCCTCCCCGGCGAAGAGTGACGTGCCTGCGCAACACCGATGAAGTTTGAAAGTCAAAGACTTTCAGACTTATCTCCTCATTGAAACCGGCTCAGACCATCATAACGTTTTCAGCCTGTATTTTCAAGAAGTGCCGGACTTTGTCACAACAACCGCACAAACCCTTTTTCCGCGTTTCGGCAGCAGGAATCAGATCGTTTTTCCCGGGTTTTTAAAAAAATTAAAAAGGGTGTTGACATCCTACGTTAGTCGTAGTATATTTACCCCGACAGATGAAGTATTCCAATTGTCGTAGTACGAGAGTCATAGTACGAGTGACATAGTACGTCAGGCGCAGTTGATACTGCTGCCGGAAAGAATCTTTATGGAGGAAAAAAATGGTTGAGATAAGCAGTGATGTTATCCGCGGCTACAACGACACCATGATCCTTAGTATCCTGATAAAGGTTCCATCCTACGGATATGAGATCTCAAAGCAGATCAAAAAGATATCCATGGGAAAATACATAATAAAGGAAACCACCCTTTATTCCGCATTCACCAGGATGGAAAAGAACGGATACATAGAATCATTCGTAGCGGATCCGGATCCCGAAGGAAACGGAAAAAAGAGAACCTATTACAGAGTCACGGAGTCCGGAACAGAGTATTACCGGAACAAATGTGAGGAATGGGAACTTACCAAGGACGTGATCGAACGTTTTATTGAGGAGAAGAGATAGGAGAATAACATGGAAACAATAAGAAATTATCTTGAAACTATGTTTGCCGGCATGCCGAACACTCCTGAGGTAAAAAAAGCAAAGGACGAACTGCTGACAATGATGGAGGATAAATATAATGAGCTCCTGGCAGAAGGCGCTAATGAAAACGCAGCAGTGGGAACCGTCATTTCGGAATTCGGCAATCTGGATGAACTGGCAGAGGATCTGGGACTTCAGAAGGAAATAGAGGAAGTTCACGAAAAGCAGCAGGAGACTGCAAGAAGAGCTGTCAGCATGGAAGAGGTCAGCGCTTATTTCAAAGCGGTCAGAGGGAGGGCCTGGCAGATAGCACTGGGAGTAATGCTCTGCATCATATGCGTGAACGGACCCATTTTGACAGTTTTCTTAAAAGCAGGTCCTGAGTTCGGAGTTCTTGCAATGTTCTCCTGTATCGCCCTGGCCGTAGGACTTTTCGTTTATTCGGGTCTCACCGGAAAGGAATGGAAGTTCCTTAAAAAAGAGCCCTGCCAGATCGATATCACCACCGCCAATACGGTAAAGGAAATGCGCCGTAATTTCAGGACCACAAGAGTCTGGATGCTGACTGTAGGGGTTGTGCTCTGCGCTTTCTGCTGGTTACCCTGTGCAGCATTCGTATTCTTTGGCGAGATCGCGCCGGCCACCCTGTTCTTTATGATAGTTATCGGAGTATTCCTTATCGTATACAGCTCCATCATCGAAAAAGGCTTTACGACCATACTGAACCTGAACGATATAAAGACCATAAGCGGGAGCTATGGCAAGGAGGATGAGATAGTGTATTCAAGCAAGACCGCAACTGCAGTGATGAGCGTTTACTGGCCTTCCGTAACCTGCATCTATCTCGCCATAAGCTTCCTTACATTCCAATGGCATATCACCTGGATCATATGGCCTGTTGCGGGAATAGTATGTAAGATCCTAAATATAACCCTTGCTAAGGAGGATTAAAAAAATGGAAGAAAAAAAGTGGGAAAAACCCTTTATGATAACCATCTGGTGCATAACCCTTGTCCTTGTCCTTATAGGACTTGCGATCCACGTCGGAGGATGGTTTGGGTTCGACTTATTCAGCAAGCCCGAAAAAACCGTAGCAAACACCGCTTCCTTCGATGCCGGTGAAATAAAAGAGATCTCCCTGGATGTGGAACTGGGACAGGTAACCCTCCAAAGGGGAGCGGAATTCAAGGTGGATTATAACTATCCCGAGAAATATGCTCCAAAGATAGAGATGAAAAGCGAAACTCTGGAGATCACAGAGAAGGCCAAAAAGTTTACTCCCAGCAGCGGAAACGAGTTCTACCTAAATATCACCGTTCCTTCAAATGCGGAGCTTAAGAATGTGGATATGGAGATAAACTTAGGGGAATTGAATATCGACGGACTGACATCAGACCGTATATCTGTGGAAGGAGACTGCGGAGCCCTTAAAATAACCAACTGCAATGCAGAAAATGCGGATTTTCAGGCAGATCTCGGAGATATCGAAATAAGCGGCTGCAGTTTCAGATCCTTAAAGTCAGAGGCTGATCTTGGAGATATCAATGTACAGGGCGACTTCGATTCCGTTTATTGCCGGTGTGATATGGGAGACATCGACATCAATACGGTAAAGAACGAGAGCGATATTGACATCACGGCAAAATGCTCCCTGGGAAATGTAAAGGTAAACGGAAAAAGCTGGCACTGAGCCGGAGAAAGCAGCGTTCCTAAAAGGCGCTGTGCCCTGAAAATACGGCAATTCTCAAAAGGTTGCCGTCGTGCCCCGAAAAACCGGCCGGGAACAAAGCTGTTCCCGGCCGTTGTATTGTTGTGGGGTAACTATTCGGAATTCGAAGGGTTCCGAACAGAAACGTCGTAGGAGGAAACCCCGTCAACTCATTTTCATTCATACAGACCCGCGCTGAAATAGCGGTCACCCCTGTCGGGAAGTACTGCTACTATATTTCCCTTCACCCCGCTTGAAGCGAGCTTCAGTGCCGCAGACACAGCCGCTCCGGATGAGGATCCCGCAAATATCCCTTCGTTTCTGGCAAGAAGCCTTGCGGTAGTGAATGCATCCCCGTCCGAAATCTTTATGGCTTTATCCATAAGGCCTATGTCCATGGTCTCGGGAACAAAGTCATTTCCTATACCCTCAATGTTATAGTCGTGATGCTCTCCGCCTCCGATCAAAGACCCAAAAGGATCTGCCAGGATACCCTTTACCTCCGGGTTCTTTTCCTTCAGGTATTTAAGGATACCGGAAAAGGTTCCCCCGCTGCCGGCTCCTGCCACAAGATAATCTATCTTTCCCTCCAGGTCTTCATATATCTCTCTGCCGGTGGTCTCATAATGGGCTTTCGGGTTTGCAAGATCCTTAAACTGGTCGAAGGATACCGCATCCTTTATCCCGGCCTTTATCTCTTCCGCTTTTTCAGCGGCTCCCAGCATTCCCTTTTCTCTGGGAGTGTTTATGATCTCGGCTCCCAGGGCACGCATCAGGGTCTGCTTCTCTATGGAAAACTTCGTAGGAACCACAAAGATTATGCGGTATCCCTTGTTCAGAGCGGCAAAAGCGATGCCAAGGCCCGTATTTCCCGCAGTTCCCATAACGATGGTGCTGCCCCTTTTTATAAGGCCTTTCCTTTCCGCCTCTGCAAGCATATACCGCCCGGTCCTGTCCTTCACGCTTCCGGAAGGGTTCCAGAGCTCCAGCTTGGCAAAGAGGCTGACACCTTCAGGTACTCCCATATGTTCAAGCTTTACGAGAGGTGTATGACCCACAAGTTCCTGCATTGACTTATAATATCCCATATTATTTCCTACTCCTGTCTATGGCTCTCTCCAGATCCTTATAAATATCTTCCGCATCCTCTATTCCAACGGACAGCCTTATGAGCCCGTCGGTTATCCCCACCTTTTTCCTTATATCTCCGGGGATGGAAGCGTGGGTCATGGTGGAAGGATGGCATACCAGGGACTCCACTCCTCCCAGACTCTCCGCCAACATTATGAGCTCCAGGCTTTCAAAGAATCTGCCTGTGTCATATCCTTCCTTCAGTTCAAAGGAGATCATGGCTCCCGGACCCTTTGCCTGCTTTTTGTTTGTCTCATAACCGGGATCCCTCTTCAGTCCCGGATAGTAGATATTTTTTACGGCACCGTTCTTTTCAAGTCTTTCCGCTATCTTCAGGGCATTTTCCACATGCCTGTCCATACGGACTCCCAGTGTCTTTATGCCTTTAATAAGGAGGAAGGAATCAAAGGGTCCCAGCACTCCGCCCGTGGCATTCTGCAGGAAAGCAAGCCTCTCCGCCGTCTCCTTATCCTTTACCACTGCAAGTCCCGCCACAAGGTCACTGTGGCCTCCCAGATACTTGGTGGCGGAATGTACCACTATATCCGCTCCCAGGGACAGAGGTCTCTGGAGATAGGGAGTCATAAAGGTATTGTCCACTATCACCGTTATCCCATGCTCATGGGATATCTTTGATACGGCGGCTATATCCGTTACCGTCATCAGCGGGTTCGCAGGACTCTCT
>JAFVEU010000021.1 GCA_017475845.1 Lachnospiraceae bacterium
GTAAAGCCGAATCTGATGCAGATGCCGCAGAAGGTTTCCTATGTTGTTACTGACCCGAACTGTTAAACTATGCTAAGATAGAAAATGAGAAATTCGTATAAGGTTTTCTGCTATTTTAAGCACATTTGCCAGCAAATACCCAGGAAAGGAGGAGGTCAGGGCCGATATGAGGAAAGAAAAGATCACAGCACTCTATGAAAGGCTTTCAAGAGACGATGAATTAAAAGGCGAATCCAATTCGATCACCAACCAGAAAAAGTACCTGGAAGACTATGCCAGATCCAAAGGTTTTAAGAATATCCGTCACTTTACTGACGATGGCTATTCCGGAACCAACTTCAACCGGCCTGGCTTCAATGAACTGCTGGGTGAGATCAAAGCCGGAAATGTAGGGATTCTCTGTATCAAGGATATGTCCAGGATCGGCAGGAACTATCTGCAGGTAGGCTTCTACACGGAGATTCTTTTCCCGGATAAGGGAGTACGGTTTATCGCTGTAAACAACAACATAGACAGTGCCAATCCGGTGGAAAATGAGTTTACGCCCTTCCTGAATATCATGAATGAGTGGTATGCCAAAGATACCAGTAAGAAGATCAAGGCGGTCTTCCGGAACCGTATGGAAAACGGTCTCCGGTGCAGTGGAGCTATCCCATATGGTTATAAGAGGATTCCTGGCGATAAGCAGACCCTGTATGTGGATGAAGAAGCTGCCAGTGTAGTGAGAAGGATATATAAGATGGCTGCAGAGGGGATACCGGTCAGGACAATAGCAGATACACTTACTGCAGACAAGGTGCTGATCCCTTCCGCATATGAAGAGCTGCATGATGAACTGCAATCCAGGCACCACAGATACCATGATCCGTATTTATGGACAGGAACCACCATCGGTTATATCCTCGAACGGCAGGAGTACCTTGGACATACCGTACTGGGGAAGACGATATGTGAGAACTTTAAAACAAAGAAACGCAGGAAGGCTGACCCGGAGGAACTGCTGGTATTCCCGGATACCCATGAGGCCATTGTCGATCAGGATATATGGGAGAGGGCAAACCGGCTGAGGAAGAGGTCGCCAAAGAGGAAGAAGGATGGAACATATTCCCACAGGCTTTCCGGCCTGCTCTTTTGTGCGGACTGCGGAGCCAGGATGGGATATATCAGTCCCGAATCCATACACAGGAAAGATGGAAGGGTATATGATTCCGACAGTGCTTTCCAGTGTGGCAGTTACCGCAGCCTCTATGATGAATGCTCTTCGCATTATATCAAAACATCTGCGATTGAGACGGTGATCCTTAAGGCTGTACAGTCCGTGTCCGGTTATATCCTGGAAAATGAAGAGGGCTTCATAAAACAGCTCATGACCCAGTGGGAAATGAACCAGGAAAAGATTTCATCAGATGACCGTAAGGAGCTTGCAGCAGCCAAAAAGAGGGTAAAGGAACTGGACGGACTGATTCAGAACCTGTATGAAAACCAGATCAAGGGGATCATGCCCGAAAGACAGGTGCAAAGGCTGATGAAACAGTATGATAAGGAACAGTTACAGCTTGAAAGCAGGATCTCCGAGCTGGAAAAGCCGGAACAGGAAAATGCTCCTAAGAAAGCGAATATCAAAAGGTTTATCACCCTTGTGAAGAAATATCAGGATATCCGGGAGCTTACGGACAGCATGGTTTTTGAATTTATTGAGA